>DASTQY010000397.1:0-5545 GCA_035761525.1 Nitrospira sp.
GCAAGTCGCCGTGCGCTTTCCTGTAATGGAACCCCACCCACCTTGGGAATTGACGAAACTCCCTTCCAACCGCTGACCCTCTTTGGAAAAAAGCAGGCTGTCCTCCTGAATCCGTCCGTCTGTTTCCCATCGCAGATAGACGGCATCACCCAGTACCACAGTTTCAGTGAGACCAGGAATTGCCATGCCCTCTGTCCCTGGCGGCGGAAACACGAGGGATAGCTTACGCTCTTCGTGATGCCGCTGATGGTTATGGACGACCCAGTGCCATGTCCCGCAGAGACGAGACTGGCCGCGTGCCGTGCGCACGCGATCCTTCCACGTTCTAAGCCGCCACCACTCTTCGGTGGCCTGCTGAGCGCCCTGCTGCGCTAGCTGTCCGGCCGCAACGCCGGCGGCGGCCGTCGCGTCCCCGCTATCCCATTGTCTGACCGCCTCCTGCAGGGATGCAAATGGGCCGTTTGCCGTCAGCCATGCAGCTTGGGAGGGCGTCGTCAGGACATCGGTCCGGGCGCTTTTCTCTTCCAAAGCGTGCATCATCCGGTCCGCGACGTCCCAGGCGACCAAGGCCGCAACCAATCGTTGCGCGGATTTCGTGATTTCGGGCACCATCAGGTCTTTCGTGACATGAGGAGAGAGTCCCTTGACGGCAATCGTCGCCGCCACGTCGTTCACTTCAGCAGCCCGGCCGATCGCAGCGACGAACAGGTCGAGCGCCGCTTGATCAGATTCAACTTTGGCAAGCCGATCATGGTGCAGGTTGATGAGCTTGTGCCAATCCGGCGGAGACGAGGAAGCGCGTTCCTCCAATGCAGCGGAAAGGAAAGTCGGGACAAAGATGAAGAACACGAACAAAAGCAACGCCCGTAAGGCTTGCAGACTGGGCGATGTGACAGAGACGGGCATGGTGACGGACAGGCGATTCGCGGCAGAGGGACGACCTTTAGGACCCTTGAAGGTGCTTTTTCAAGAACATGGCCGTCGTCGCCCATGCTTCGCTTGCTGCGGCTTCCCGGTAGTTTTCAGGTCTCGTTTCGTCACTGAAAGCATGCGGCGCATCGGAGTAGGACTGAATCTCTATCGACTTCTTGTATTCGGCAGCGAGTTCCCGCAGACGTTGAACATCCCGCCCTGACACCCAAGGATCATGTTCCGCATAATGATAGAGGATGGGACAGAGCGCTTTCTCCAGAGCGGAGTCTGGCTGAATCATGCGTCCATAATAAGACACAGCCCCCCGCAGGCGCTTCCGCTGACAGGCAAACTTCATCGCCAGCGTCCCGCCCATTCCATATCCCACCACCCCGTGAATGTTCCGCTTAATGAACTCGCGGGTGTTCAGAAACTCACAGCACGAATTGATATCTTGCAGAGCCAGCGATTCGTTCAGTTTTCCCATCAAGGCCTCGGCCACCTCCGCATTGCCGGTAACCATTCCACCGATGCGACCGTAAAGATTGGGGATGATCACGCCGTAGCCCTCACAGGCCAGGCGGGCGCCCAGATCCTTAATCTGGGAGTTCAGTCCCCACCATTCGTGCAAGAGTACGATGCCAGGATAGGTGCCTTTTTCTTGCGGCCAAAACTCAATGCACTCGACCTGGACAGTCTGGATCGGCCGCGTTCTGATATAGGGGTCGACCGACGCATCGGTGATGGTAGGCAGCGCCACTCCGCTGGGAAACCGAGAGGTCCCTGTGCCGATTTGTTGTAACGTAAACGGAGCAGTCGTCGAAACCATAATCCGGGAAACTCCCTACCAGAGCAGAATTGCGCCATACAAATCCTGCGCAACTTCATCGTACTATAGGGACCGCTCCGCCGGCTTGTCAATGTAACCTCAAAGGCAGTAGTCTGCGTCAGGTTTTTCGCCATGCATTCTTCAATCGGCTCTTTCTCGACTGCAAATCTCGGCATAGGCTTGATCGGTGTCGGTCGGCATGGCAGCCGCTATGTGCAGCACTTGGTCCGCGATCTTCCTGACGTTACCCTCGCTGCGGTGTGCCGCAGAAGCAGAGGCGGCGTGTTTTTGGACGCCACCATTCCCGTGTATGACGATTATCGAGCCATGATTTCGGATCCTCGCGTGCATGCGGTCGTTGTCGTGACTCCACCCTCTCTCTGCTACGATATTTGCCTGGCGGCGGTTCACGCCCGAAAACCGATCCTGATTGAAAAGCCGTTGGCGCTCAATGGATCTCAGGCTCGCACGATGGTGGCCGCGGCCAGTCAAAGCGGGGTACTTTTGATGACGGCTCACACGTTGCGATTTGACCCCGTCATTAAGATGCTGCGAGAACAAATTCACACCATTGAGCCGCTGCAGTCGGCCTGTCTCACCACGCATATCGACACAAAACCCAACGTCATGTCCGTGGGCGATGGATCGGTGAAGGTCGGTGCACTGCTTGAACTCGGGATCCATCTGCTTGACCTCGTCCGCTTTCTCACGAGGGAGGATATTATCGAGGTGCAATGCACGATGACCCCCTTGCCCTCAGTGGCACCGGAAACCCAGGTGGAGGTACGGTTGCGGACTTCCAGCAGCATTGCCTGCACCCTTGACATCGCACGCGTCGAGGTCCAGCGCACGGGAAGGGCGGTGTGGATCGGAGAGAAGGGCACACTCACAGCGGATTGGGTGTCGCGGAGTCTCACGAGAACTACAGAGGACGGACGCTTGGAAACCTGGACGCTTGAGTTCAAACCAACCGTCCTGGCGACGTTGCAAGCCTTCGTGTACGCCATACGGACCGCAACGGTCCCGCCGATTACCGGCCTCGATGGCTGTCTCGCCGTCGAAGCGGCCGACGCCTGTTATCGTTCGGCAGCCAATCATGGTGCCGTAACACTGGTCGGGTCAATCCGCTAGAGAACGCGAGTCCAACGGCGATCCGATCCGTCAACAAAACGCGGCAGGACTAGCTGTCCGCCACGATGTGCGTATCGGTTTCCTCCACCCCTTCAATCTGATGGATCTTCGTGATGACCACGTCGGAGAGAGAGCGCTCATCCTGGACGCTGATAAAGAGAAAAATGTCCGGCTGCCCGAAGCAGGAGTGCGCCTGTTCCACTCCCGCAAGTTTCTTCAAGGCCTGCAACACGTCTTTCGTCCGGCCCGTTTTCACTTTGATGAGTATGTACGCCTTGGTTGCCATGGGGTCCCTCCTTTCGATCAAAGTGTTTCCCGCCCGGCATGCTCCGTCGGTGCTCCGCAAAAATCCGATGGATATCGCGCCGCTGCTGGATAAATGCGGCACGCGCCTTGGCATAGAGCTCACACAGCCATTCCAAATCGACCAGTCGCATGTTCACACGAGCGAAGGGTGCTGCTAACCTGTCCCGTTCTTCTCTCGCGGTTGTAGCATAACGGTCGCATACCGCCTCCACGACCTGAGAACTCCACCCTCCCTGACGGAATTCAGTTCCCGCTTCCTCCGCCCGATCGGCAAACTTCGACGTCAACGCCTGATCGAGAAATCGACGCACGGCGGGATCGGTGCTCTTCATAAACACACCTTGAAACTGAATCACGATCTGAATCACATGGTTCGCCCCCGGAGTCCCTTCAGGGGGAAGAATGTCGGCATCTTGCAGCGTGGCTAAGAGTGCCATCGAAGCCCCCACCGGTCCGGATGAAGTCCCGACCTGCGCCGGGGCCATAGAGAGAACCGCGGCTCCCTGCAGCAAGACGAGCGACAAAACGATGCCAGGCCAATGCATGCCGCGGATTATACAGAAGGGGACTCATGTGCACCAGCTTGCGATCAACAGCAAGAATCCGGTTGGCGAATGGAAGCATTTCACCTTGCTGGGCGTGCTTTTTCTTGAATCCAGTACAGTCGCTTTCTATAATTCAGCACCTCTGTGACTGCATGGAGTTTTCATGCTTGCGAAAGTGCGTACCGTCGCGCTGACCGGACTCGACGCGCATTTGATCGACGTTGAAGTGGATATCGCCGGCGGGCTGCCACAGTTTTCTGTTGTAGGATTGCCGGATGCAACCGTCCGTGAGAGCCGCGACCGAGTCCGGTCCGCACTCAAGAACACAGGTTTTCACTTCCCCGCAAAAAGAATCACAGTTAATCTCGCGCCTGCCGACATCAAGAAAGAAGGGGCGGGCCTCGATTTAGCAATCGCGATCGGCATTCTGGTCGCGGAAGAAGTCATTGCGGCTGAGCGGCTCGACCGTCGCGTGCTCGTCGGTGAATTGTCTCTCGACGGACAGATCAAACCGGTGTCCGGAGCACTTTCAATCGGTCTGGCCTGTCGCAACCACAGTCTCTTGTTGCCGGCACAGAATGGACCTGAAGCCGCGATGATCGACGGAGTGGTCGTGTATGGTCTGCACACGCTACCTGAAGCGGTCGCATTCCTCAGAGGTGAGTGTGAGCTCGAACCACATGACGCCGATCGTACGAAATGGTTCTCCCCGGCGCCTGCGGAAGACGAGGACTACGGTGATGTCCGTGGACAGGATCACGCCAAGCGAGCCTTGGAAATCGCCGCTGCGGGCGGACACAACGTCCTCATGGTGGGTCCGCCAGGCTCGGGCAAGACGATGTTGGCCAAACGTCTGCCGACTATTCTTCCTCTCATGGAACCCGATGAAGCGATCGAAACCACTCGCGTCCACAGCGTGGCCGCCCAGCTTCCCGCGGACCGTCCACTGCTGACCGTCCGTCCCTTCCGCGCGCCGCACCATAGCATTTCTGATGCCGGCTTGATCGGGGGCGGAACCATCCCCCGCCCAGGTGAAGTCTCTCTCGCTCATAACGGCGTCCTGTTCCTGGACGAATCGCCAGAATTCCGGCGACCCGTCCTTGACGGCCTTCGCCAGCCCCTGGAAGAAGGCGCTGTCACCTTGACGAGGATCAGCGGGTCGCTCCGGTTCCCGGCTCGATTCATGTTGATTGCGGCGATGAACCCCTGTCCATGCGGCTATTATGGGGACCGCTCACGGGAGTGTGTCTGTACTCCCTATCAAATCCGGAGATACCGCGCCCGGCTCTCAGGCCCACTGCAAGACCGTATTGACATTCACATCGAGGTTCCACCGGTGCCGGTTCGCGATCTTCAAGACAGCAACGCAGCACCCGAGGGCTCGATCAGCATTCGCACACGAGTTATTGAGGCACGCAAACGCCAGGCCGGCCGCTATGGATCGGACGGGATTCACACAAATGCCCAGTTGAAGCCTCGACTCGTGAAGCGGTATTGTGGGCTCGATACGAAAGGGCAGGATCTTCTGGAACACAGCATGATGAGACTGGGCCTCTCGGCGCGCGCGCATGGTCGGATCCTCAGGGTCGCGAGAACCATTGCGGATTTGGCAGGCTCAGACAACATTCAAGCCGTTCACGTGGCCGAAGCCATTCAGTACCGCAGCTTGGACCGGCGTGTGGAATTCTAGAATCCTGTGACCGCCGCTATGAAAGTGTTCGTCTGGTGGTTTCTCGTCGGAGCGACGATGGCGCTCGCGGTCATCATGTTGCAAGGCGGCATGCGGGAAGTGATGCAGGCGCAAGGCTCCGTCTGGGAATTA
>DASTQY010000398.1:0-4679 GCA_035761525.1 Nitrospira sp.
TCCGCTTCATCGATCATCGCCATCGCATAGTCCTGAGTCGAGATGTGGCTCTTGCCGTGGGCGTCCTTCAGTAGTTGGTCCTTTCCGAGCCGGAACTTTCCGGTTCGTTGGCCGGGGGACAAATCGGCGGAGGGGGAGAGATAGGACCAATCCAGACTTGATTCTTTGTGCAGCAAATTCAACGCCTCTCGAGTTGCCAATGAACCCTGTTTCCACTCTTTGGGAAACTCCGCAGTGTCCACCGACTGAACTCCCGGCTTGATCTCCAGGCCGCCCGCTCCACCTACCCAGAGGACGCGTTTGACGCCGGCCTTCTTCACGCCTTTGATGATGGCCTCTGTCCCTTTCACCTGCTGATTGTAGATATCAGGATCGCTCCACCCAGGATTGAAGGCGCTGATGACGGTATCATGGCCTGCGACTAACCGGGCCACCTCATCTGCGTTGTAGATGTCTCCTGTTTGAGGATGGAGCTTCGGATGCGACTGTAGTTTGTCGGGATTCCGTACGATCGCCGTGACCTCATGGCCGCGATCCAAGGCTTCCTTCAAAAGCGCCGAGCCAACAAAGCCGGTGGCACCGATCAATGCAACCTTCATGGTGCGCCTCCTCTACCGTGAATTTACGCCGAAACGGAACGAGTCCGTTGATACGATCCCGGAAGGTTCGTGGTTCCGGTGGCACGACCCGACAGCGCGAGCATCATCCATCCCCAGCCATGGAAGATCATATCGATGCCGATGCACACCCGATGAACCAGAGGCCCAATTCCGGCCATTCCGTCCACAGAAGCAGGCTCAAGAGTACGCTAATCGTGCCACCCACGAGAGCCCAACTCCAATTGGGAAATCGCAAGGTCGGCATCCTCACCTCATCCTCACGGACGAAGCACAATTTTATACGGTGGCATAGTGCGAGCTGTACACAATTGCTCACTTGCCGAATCTCCGTTGAATTTTCCTCTGCTAACAACGCTTTGATGGTCTTCGATTCGGCAGGAATGGAAGTTCCCAGGCTCATGTGGACCAGGAGCCGATTTAGGCACAGCATGATTTTTTCTTTCCAACGGCGCGTCGATATGACGTGCGCGCCTGTTTTCATGACCCGAACCTGACGATCGGCTTGATCGTCACGCCCTTCTCACTGTCTTCGGCCGCTTGGTTGATTTGATCGAGGGTATAGAACTTGACCAGCTTGTCGAATGGGAATCGTCCCTGGAGGTAAAGTTCCACCAGACTCGGGATAAACAGATCCGGCATGCTGTCGCCTTCGATGATACCGATAATCCGCTTACCGGTCGTCATGACCCCGTTCACATCGAAGCTGGCTTCCGTCCCCAGCGCTGGGGCACCCACGATCCCGCACACGCCTTTAATCGCCAAGGCGTCGATGGCCTGACGCAGCACGGCCGGCCTGCCGCTCGATTCGAGCGTGAAATCGACGCCGCCGCCGGTGATCTTGCGCACGGCCTCGATCGGATCCGTCTCGCGGCTGTTCACGGTATGGGTCGCCCCGAGCTCTTTGGCCAATGCCAGCCGGGACGGGACGACATCGGCAGCGATGATCGTGGTCGCGCCCGCTACGCGCGCGGCCATCACGGCGCTCAAGCCGACGGCTCCGCCTCCGAACGCGGCGAAGCTGCTGCCGGGGCGAACCTTCAAGGCATTCACGACGGCGCCGGCACCGGTTTGGATCCCGCAACCAAGCGGACCAAGCAATTCCAGCGGCGCAGTCGATGGAACTTTGACGACATTGCGCTCGTGAGCAAGGGCCAAGGTGCCGAATGACGACTGGCCGAAGAAATGGTCCCGGACAGCTCCCTCCTTATCATGGGTTGCGGTACTTCCATCCTCCCGCGCGCCGCCGAAATTCAATGGGTAGAAATTCTCGCAATAGGTCAATGCGCCGCTCAAACACGGTTTGCAATGGCCGCACCACATGTACGTCAGTACGACGTGGTCGCCCGGTGCGATCTTTTTGACGCTGGCGCCGACCTGTTCCACTACACCGGCTCCTTCGTGGCCGAGCACGACAGGCATGGGGACCGTGTATAGTTGGTCCCGTGCGACCATATCGGTATGGCACATTCCGGTCGCGAGGATCCGCACCAGCACTTCGTCGGAGCGCGGTTCTTCCAATGCAAGGTTTTCTATTTCAAAGGGCCCGCCTTTCTTGCGGATGACTGCCGCTTTAATCTCTCTCGTCTGTAGCTTGGCTGCGGTCTTCATCTCGTTACTCCTTCATGACGTTGCACTTAGGACAGGCCGCCGCCGCGCGATCAAGCTTGGCACGGCGTGCATGAGAAAGGCGTTCAACAGGATCGTCAAGAGAGAAGCAGCTAGCGTTGCACCATACACATCGGGTCCTACTAACCCGGCGTCCCGAGCCACTCTCACAAGGACATAGGAAAACTCACCAATCTGCGTTAGACCGACTCCAACCAGAACGGCGGTGTGGAGCGGATACTGAAAGAGACGAACCACCGCAGTCCAGATGACGAACTTGCCAACTACGATGAGTGCCACAATTGCGCCGAGGAGGACCGGATGGGAAATGAGCGCGCGAGGATTCATCAGTGCGCCGATCGTAACAAAGAATAATGCAGCCGAAGCGTCTCTGAACGGAAGTACCAGAGTGAGAGTTTGCTGGCGGTGCTCGGAGTCGCTGACTATCAGTCCTGCCAGGAATGCCCCGAGTGCGAGCGACAATCCGAGAGCCTGTGTGACGCCAGATGTCGCGAATCCCAAAGCGAGTACAACGAGCACATACAGCTCTTGGCTCTTCATCTTATCGACACGTGACAATAATGACGGAACAAGTTTCACTGCGATGAAAACGATGGGTACGAGGATCAGCACAGCTTTGCCGAAGGCGAGGGCAATATCGGACACCCCGCCGGTGCTGACTGTCGCGAGTGTCGGCAGCAGGACCACCAAGACGACGAAAACCAGATCGTCCACCAATGTGATGCCGATCATCGCTCGGCCATGTTGAGAATGCAGCTCACCCCTATCGAGCAGCATGTGGGATAGCACCATCGTACTCGCGAGGGACACCACGGCTCCTATGCTTATGCTTTGTAACGTACTCCATTCCATGAGCTGTCCCACGGCGATGCTGAGTCCAATCACCGCCAAAATTCCCAGCGGCCCACCGACCAGAGAAACCCATTTCACCTGGAGCAGGTCTTTCACTGAGAATTCCATCCCGATGGAATACATCAACAGAATCACACCGATCTCAGCGATGACTTCGAGGGCGTGGACCTCCGAAACGGTCGGGCCGGGTGTAAATGGACCGATCAGAATACCGCCAAGGACATAGCCGAGGATGAGCGGCTGGCGGAGCTTGCGAGCCACCATACCACCAAGCAAGGCAGCGACAAACACATAGGCCAGGTCACGATAGAAGACTGATTCCGGCATTATATATTTACTGAGTGTTGCCCGATTTCCAGGATTAACTCGTGATTATTTCTTCATGCCATGCATACGTGAGGTCTGCAGTGCGACGAAACACCCGGCGGCAGCGTGCATCGTGGAGTGATACATCTCCCTCTTGAGGGGTTTTGATTCTCTGAGGGAGCGAAAGCAACCGCCACAATCCCTCTAGGCTCTGCCACCGAATGATTGGATACCCATCTTATTTTTTGAAAGACTTTCCAAACTGGAAAACCGACCTAGTTTTTCCGAGGCGAATTCCTGATTTTCCCGGTGCCAGAATGCCATTGGGATCCAATGCTTTCTTCAACTTTTTGTTCACTGAGCGCTGGACGGGGCCAAACGTCTCGGCCACCTTGTCCATAAATGCCGTATTCGTTCGATAGCTGCCATAGCCCAGAGCTGAGAACTCGGTGATCAATTCATCGAAACACTGATATGCCGCCTTCGCCATGACCGGGTCCGTCCGGTCATAGAGCATGTCGAGGATATGATGCATGTCCCGCATGCCGACAATGAATTCCCCGGCGTAATCGAGGCCGTGCCGACTGAGGATCTGCTTTGCAAGTTTCATCTGCTTGAGCGTCTCGCTCCCGCGCGCTTGCGAAACCGGCGCAAACCACAAAGAGCCTCCGCCGCCGCGCCAGTTGTAGAGCTTGAATTCCCTCATGTCCATGCCGCCGCGCATCAGGACGGCCCGATAGCCAAATTGGGGATCATCGCCGGCATCCTGCTCCGTGATGAACTTGGCCTTGCCGGATTTGCCGAAGGCTTCAGTCACGATTTTCCAGTTCACGTCCACCTGCTCCTGCGTGCCATACAACGCGGCCGTGACGTTCCAGATGCCCATGTTATGGTCGCGTACAAGCTTGCGCACCGCCTCATCCGAGATGGAGCCGGGACCCGAGACATAGTCGCTCCTCTTGGCTTTCAACGGCGCTTCATACAGCGCATGCGCGATCACCCCCGAATTGGGAATGACGCCATTGAGACGCATCGGCCGCATGATCTCCACGATCTCCGCGACGTCCTCTTCATCCTGATATTGAATCATGAACGGCTTGTACACCGGCGGCGCAGGCTGGAGCCAAAACCCGAATTTTGTCACGATGCCGTAATTGGATTGGGTAAAAATGCCATCCAGGTACGGCCCGTAGCCCCACTTAAAGATCTGCCAGGCATTGGATTTCGGCAAACCCCCCATGGCGGTGCGTAGAATCTCGCCGTTCGCCAGCACCA
>DASTQY010000399.1:0-3865 GCA_035761525.1 Nitrospira sp.
GTGCTGCGTGCCTCACTCGACGATCCCGATTTGCAGTTCGTCGCCATCAATGATCTAACCGATGCCAAGACGCTGGCCTATTTGCTGAAGTACGATTCCGTGCACGGCACCCTGAAGGGAAGCGTCGAGGCCAAGGATGACCAGATCATTGTCGACGGCAAAGCAATAAAGGTGCTGGCCGTCAAGGATCCAAAAGAACTGCCCTGGAAGGATTTGAATGTCGAAGTCGTCATCGAATCGACCGGCCGCTTTACCGATCGCGAGGGAGCGGGCAAGCACCTATCGGCTGGCGCCAAGCAAGTCATCATTTCCGCCCCCGCTAAAGATCCGGATGTGACGATCGTCTTGGGAGTCAATGAAGACAAGTTCGATCCCAAGACGCACCATATCGTGAGCAATGCCTCCTGCACGACCAACTGCCTCGCGCCGGTGGCCAAAGTCCTGCTCGAGACCTTCGGTATTAAGCACGGGGTCATGACGACAATCCATTCCTACACCAACGACCAACAATTGCTCGATCTTCCTCACAAAGATCTACGGCGAGCTCGTGCAGCCGGTATGTCCATGATTCCCACGAGCACCGGCGCCGCAAAAGCACTCCATCTCGTGTTGCCCCAATTGAAGGGCAAGATGGACGGTCTCGCGATTCGCGTTCCCACCCCGAACGTCTCATTAGTGGACCTCACCGTGGAAACCGAAAAAGACTGCGATGTGGCGGCAGTCAATGAGGTGTTTCGCAAGGCCTCGAACGGCGCCTTGAAAGGCATCCTGCAGTATTCCGAAGATCCGATTGTCTCGATCGATCAGAAAGGCGATGACCACTCAGCCACCGTGGATGCGCCGTTGACCACGGTCATCGATAAACGGCTCGTCAAGGTCATCGCCTGGTACGACAACGAATGGGGTTACTCGTGCCGGGTTCGCGACCTCATTAAAGTACTCGCGGCCAAGAGCAAGGGCCGCTAAACCGCAACTCCCCCACTGCACGTCGGCCTGCTTCACGCTGACCAATAGGGATCGCCATGAATCTGCATAAGCAAACGATCGACGACATGTCCCTGGCCGGCAAGCGGGTCATCATCCGCGCAGACTTTAATGTCCCGTTGGACGATTCCCTCCAGATTACCGACGACACCCGTATCCGTTCCACCCTTCCAACCATCAACCGCGTAGTTGACGACGGCGGCAAAGCCATTCTGTGTTCGCACCTCGGCCGGCCGAAAGGCAAGTTCGATCCAAAGTTCAGCCTCGCGCCTATTGCCAAACGGCTGGGAAGACTGTTGGGAAAGGACGTGATCTTTGCGCCGGACTGCATCGGTCCGAACATCGAAAATCTCGTCGCGAAGATGAAAGTGGGCGACGTCATGCTGCTCGAGAATCTTCGTTTCCATGCCGGAGAAGAGCAGAACGACGAAGCCTTTTCCAAGGCCCTCGCATCGCTCGGCGACGTGTATATCAATGATGCGTTTGGAGCGGCACACCGAGCCCATGCCTCCACCGTCGGCATCACGAAATATGTGCCGATGGCTGGGGCCGGCTTCCTCTTGAAAAAAGAAATTGAATACCTCGAGGGCGCAGTGGAGAATCCGGTGCGTCCGTTCGTCGCCATTCTTGGCGGCGCCAAAGTCTCGGGGAAAATCGGCGTCATTGAGAATCTCGGCAAGCGGGTGGACAAAGTCATCATCGGCGGCGGTATGGCATTCACCTTTTTGAAAGCGAAAGGCCTCGAGATCGGGAACTCACTCGTGGAAAATGACATGCTCGACTTTGCCAAAGGCATTGAAGAGCATGCCTTCTCGCGCGGCGTGAAATTTTATTTGCCTGTTGACTGCGTTGTGGCCGCGAGCCGCGAACCCGGTGCTGAAACAAAGATCGTTCCCGTCCAGGAAATCCCGAAAGGCTGGTACGCCCTCGACATCGGTCCCGCATCGGTGAAACTCTTTACGGAGGCGGTGCAGAACGCCAAGACCATACTCTGGAACGGCCCTATGGGCGTTTTTGAAATCGACGCCTATGCACGCGGCACGTTGTCCATCGCGCATGCCATTGCTGATGCCTATGCCTTGACGATTGTCGGCGGCGGCGAAACCGCAATGGCGATCCATCGAGCCGGGGAATCGGAAAATATCTCGTTCATCTCGACGGGAGGAGGCGCGGCACTGGAATTACTGGAAGGCAAACCATTGCCGGGCTTGGTGGCCCTGCCCGAGCGCAAAGACTAGCGGCGGCACAGCTACCGTGCGGACTACCCTCATCGTTGGCAACTGGAAAATGAACAAAACGGCCTCGGAGGCCGCGGGCTTCGTCGTCGAATTGTCCCGTGCCATTCCCAATAATCCCGCCGTTGAAATCGTGCTTGCCCCGCCCTTCACCGCATTGGCGTCCGTGCGTACGACGCTGGACCCGGCATCCAACATGGCTCTTGGCGCCCAGAATCTCCACTGGGAACAGCAGGGCGCCTTCACAGGTGAAATTTCCGGAGCCATGTTGCGCGACCTGGGGTGCACGTATGTGCTCGTGGGGCACTCCGAGCGACGAACCCTCTTCGGCGAGCAGGACGGTGATGTTCACAAGAAAGTCCGATCGGCATTGGTCAACGGACTTCGTCCGATTCTCTGCGTCGGTGAATCCCTCGACCAACGGACAGCCGGGCAAACGGACTCGATCGTGACTGGGCAACTGGCGGCAGGACTCGCAGATCTGACATCCGACGATCTTGGACGTGTCACCATCGCCTATGAACCCGTGTGGGCCATCGGCACGGGACATGCCGCCACAACAGAGCAGGCCGCGATGGTCCACCGGACTATTCGCGCGCACATTGCAGCCGGCTGGAACCAGGAGAGGGCGGCACGCATGAGGATTTTGTATGGGGGAAGCGTGACACCGCAGAATGCGGAATCTCTGCTGGGGGAATCGGAGATCGATGGCGCACTTGTCGGCGGGG
This sequence comes from Nitrospira sp., assembly GCA_035761525.1. Classification (GTDB taxonomy): domain Bacteria; phylum Nitrospirota; class Nitrospiria; order Nitrospirales; family Nitrospiraceae; genus Nitrospira_C. The sequence continues at coordinate 2,948 of DASTQY010000399.1, forward strand.
CTTGTCTCAAAACAGAGTCATTTGCTACAATCGCCCGCGCTGCTGTGAACCGACGGATTGGGTGAGAGGGTCTATGCATACTTTGGTTATCATCATTCACATCATCGCCTGCTTCCTCATGATCGGGGCGATTCTCCTTCAATCGGGAAAAGGAGCCGAAATCGGCGCGGCCTTCGGCGGATCGAGCCAGACGGTATTCGGTAGCCGCGGCCCCGCGAATTTTCTCAGTAAGTTCACGGTCGTGGTCGCAGCGGTCTTCATGTTGACCTCGATGGGACTTGCGATTCTTGCGAAAGAAAAGACGTTCTCGTCCACCGTCATCGATCTCAAGAAGAAAGACACCTCTCAAGAAGTCCCCGCTGCTGCTCCTGCTCAAAAACCGGACACTGACTCGCACTCCTCGAGCGATCCCGCCACCGCCCACTAATCCGTCGTCTCAAGCTTTCGAGCGTAGATGTACCCTTTTTTCTCACGCCCGACCCGCGGCGATTGTTTTCACCCGCTAACCAACCGAGTCCTTCAATCAATGTCCCAGGACCAATGTCCCAGGACGCGCCTATCCGCAGATTCAGACACATCGGATGCAGAGGCCTAGAGCCTCTCAGTGACGGCAACGAAACCCGGACAATTAGGTGTGGCTAGACTTGGGCGGGTATCAGGAAGTATTTCAGCAGCTCGTTAGACACGGGTGAGCCAGGAATCATGCGAGGGATCTTCTCCCCGCACGATCGCGAAAAACCGTTTTTGCAATGCGGCCGTCACGACGCCCGGCTTCCCGGTTCCGATCCGGCGATTGTCGATTTCTCTGACTGGAGTCAGTTCGGCAGCCGTCCCCGTCACAAACACTTCGTCGGCGATGTACATTTCATCGCGCGTGAACCGCTCTTCGACCACGACGATGCCCTGCTCCCGTGCTAG
>DASTQY010000400.1:0-5705 GCA_035761525.1 Nitrospira sp.
AAAACCCCTTGTCTGCGTGAGCGGATGCCTCCAAGGAACGCACCTCATATAATAAAATGGTCCTAACCCTGCTCTTTCTTCTCACTCCGGGTGATGGAGGCCATGCGTTCACCTCTCGCTTGAGCAGCGGGGTCTATCATCCATCCCCTACATTCCCCTACAATTTGTTCGAACATCGCACTTCACAGCTCACCCGGGAGGACCCACTATGCAGACCTACGTCAGCCTCGTGAAGTTCACGCAACACGGTCTCCAAACGATGAAGGACAAGGGGATCGAGCGAGCCGAAGCCGTCAAGCACAATGCCCAAACCCTCGGCGGAAAGCTCATCCAGGCGTATTACTGTCTCGGCGAATACGACGTCATCGCCATCTGGGAATTTCCGGACAACAAGACGGCCATGAAAGCCGCGGTCCTCAATGCCTCGCTCGGGCACATTGAAATCACGACCATGCCGGCCGTCGACCGCGAGGAATGGAAGAGTCTGCTGCAGCAGACGATCGGCAAAAAATAGTACGGATGAGGAGCTGTTGGTCTCCCTTGCTCGCCCAACGCGCACACCGGATTAATCGTATTTTCAGAAAGACGGTGCTCGTTGAAGCGCGCAGTGAGAGACCAATCAGCCCTCATCCTAGGAGAAGCACACGAGCGAGCCTTGAAAGGAGCCTTCATGCCTGTACCGCAGGTCGCAGAAGGACTAAAGGGGGTGCTCACTGAGGAACATTTATGCGGTCTCGTTGGAGGAATGGATCAAGCCGGATGATCACGGTGGGCCTGGCGGCTGTGCTTGGACTGAGTCTGCTGTGGACCGGACCGGCGCCGGCGCAGCAAGGGCATCAGCACGAGCGGATGCCCAACGTGATGGAGTACCTCGATCACCTCGATCGTCCCGAGCGCGATCAGGACCAGAAACCGGCGCAGGTCGTCGAGGCGTTAGCGATCAAGCCGGGCATGCATGTCGCCGACCTGGGCGCAGGCTCCGGCTACTTCACGCGGCGTTTTGTGGAAGCGGTCGCTGAGACCGGCAAAGTCTACGTAATCGATATCGAACCGGAGGCATTGAAGTACGTGGAGGACAGCCTCGTCCACATGCAACGGCGGTTCGATACGGAATTCATCTTGGCCAGGCCGGACGATCCGAAAATCCCATTTGAATCCGTCGATATTATCTTCGTCTGCAACACGTATCACCACCTCGAAGACCGCACCGAATACTTCCGCAATGTCAGATCGTCTCTCAAACCCGCCGGACGCCTCGTCGTCATCGACTTCTATCATGACGACCGTTCGGGCGAGCTGAGCTTCCCCAAACGCCATCTGGTAGCACGTGAGAAGGTCGTAGAGGAAATGACGGGAGCCGGCTACCGGCTGGCAAGAGAACACACCTTCCTCGCAAAGCAGTACTTCTTGGAATTTGTCGGGGCTCAGGACCGCTGAATGACCACCGTGTATGCATTGCCATGCATAGGAAGTGTGTATTGTGTTCGCCCGCTGTCTGATGTAGGTTACGCCCCGCTCGTGGACGAGCCGTGAGGCGTATGTCGTAACCTTTCTCTCATCCCAGCAGCTCGATCTGAGGAGGATGTTCAATAAAGATCTTCTGGCAAGGCGAGAACTAGCGAAGGAGCGAGGCGTACTGTCGTCATGTACGTCGAGCTTCGCAGACAGGTGACAACACAGCGAGAAGCCTTTTCAACATCCGACATCGTGTCGCCCGCAAGGAGCGCCTACTTGATCAGCACATTCGATCTGACTCTGCTTGGCAGCTTCGTGTCGGCCGGCGGCATTTTATTTCTCTGCCGAGGAAAGCAGCCGCAGTTCGGCTCACGCTGGTTCACCGCCGAGCGGTCAATCATCCTGTCAGAAGAAGGCCGTGAGCAGCACGAGCGGGCAACCTTGCTCGAAGCTGCCCGATGGCTGACAGTCGGTGCCTTGATCCTCTTGATCGCCTTCCTTCACGGAGCAGAAGAAGGCTATCTCTTCGGACCGTGGAGTGACGTCATGTTCCACGTCGTCTTCGTCTCGACCTGCTGGGCCACGGCGGCGCTTCGTATCAATAGAACGGTGGCCGTCACCCTGCCCGCCAGTCCGGCACCTCAAGTTCGCAACTAACTGCAACGTGTATTGCCACCGTTGCCTTTTTCCAAGGCTGCGTTATGATGCGCCCGCCCTCATCTTTCCGTAACGTTCCTACACTATTTCAACTGTCACCCTGGTTCGGTGGCGCTCATGAAAGATGACCAACCGGTCGTGCCGGCAACTGTCACGCTCCCTGAAATTACCGTCAAAGCGGTCGTCCTGTCCGTGGTCCTCGCGGCCGTCCTGGCCGCTGCCAATGCCTATCTCGGTTTGTTCGCCGGCATGACCGTGTCCGCTTCGATTCCTGCCGCCGTCGCCTCGATGGCAATTCTTCGTCTGTTCAAACGGTCCAATATCCTCGAGAACAACATCATCCAGACCGCCGCCTCATCAGGGGAAGCACTGGCCGCCGGCGTGATCTTCACAATCCCGGCCCTGCTGCTCGTCGGCTATTGGTCCGACTTCGATTATTGGCAGACCGCCTCGATTGCCACGGTCGGTGGTCTCCTCGGCGTGCTCTTTACCATTCCGTTGCGGCGGGCGCTCATTGTCACCGCGCGCCTGCGTTTTCCCGAAGGGGTGGCGACAGCAGAAGTCTTGAAGGTTGCGGCACCGGATCGACGAGAGACAGGTCAGGCCCAAGCGGCCGGCGATTTCCGGACGTTGCTCTTCGGCGCCCTGCTTGGCGGCGCGGTCAAATTCGGTGAAAGCGGCTTGCGCCTCTGGGCGGAATCCCTGGAAGGTGCAGCACAGGTTGGACGCACCGTCGTCTATGCAGGACTCAATCTCTCGCCCGCGCTGCTCGCCGTGGGATGTATCATCGGCTTGAATACGGCCTTCGTCGTGTTCCTCGGCGGCCTGCTTGGCTGGTTATTTCTGATGCCGGCTTACGGACTCATCAATGGCCTGCCGCCCGGTCGGACCAGCCTCGCCGCGGCGATGACGATCTGGAGCGGACAGATCCGCTACGTCGGCATCGGGGCGATGCTGATTGGGGGACTCTGGACATTGACGAAATTGCGTGAGCCGGTGTGGAAAAGTTTCGAGACGCTGAGGGATGGTTATCGACAAGCCGGGTCATCGCAATCTGGACGAGCCGTGCCCAGAACGGAGCAGGATGCTTCGCTCGCTTGGATTGTCCTCCCCTTTGTCGTGTCGTTGGTGCCGATGGCCTGGATCTATATCAGCGTCGTGAACAGCGTTCCGATCGGCCTTGCGATGACGATCCTGATGGCAGTCGCCGCCTTTCTGTTCTCCTCGGTCGCCGCCTACATGGCCGGTCTGGTCGGCAGCTCCAGCAATCCGGTGTCGGGCGTCACGATCGCCACGATCATGGTAGCGTCGCTCTTGCTCGTGCTATTCATGGGAACCGGTCATCCGGCCGGGCCAGCGGCGACGCTTGTGATCGGCGCGGTGGTCTGTTGCGCTGCGGCCATGGGAGGCGACAACTTGCAAGATCTAAAAACCGGTCATTTGGTCGGATCAACGCCCTGGAAGCAGCAAGTCATGCAAGTTGTTGGCGTGCTAACTGGCGCCGCCGTGTTGGTGCCCGTCCTCTCGCTGCTTCAGGCCAAGTACGGAATCGGCGAACCGACGATCGGACATCCTCATCCGTTGAGCGCGCCCCAGGCGACGCTGATGGCCAGTCTCACGCGCAGCGTCTTCGGGGCGGGCCTGCCCTGGCCGCTCGTCGGAGTGGGCGCCGTCATCGGCGTGCTCGTCATTTTTTTGGATCGCAGACAGGAAGCGCGCCGCAGCGACTTCCGGCTCCCTGTCCTCGCCGTGGCGCTTGGCATCTATCTGCCGCTGAAACTCTCGGCCACGATTTTCCTAGGTGGCGTGATCGCAACCTTGGCAAGCAGAGCAGCCGCGAAAAGCACTGAGCTGTCACGCCGCGGGATCCTCTACTCTGCCGGCTTGATCACGGGTGAAGCACTGTTGGGCATTCTGTTGGCCTTCCCAATTGCCCTGGGCGCCCTGTGGCCTGGCCTTAGTCCAGATCCCTTCATGTTGTTTGAGACGCCTCCCTTCGGCGGCTGGCCCGGCCTCGTGATCATGACGTTGGTCGGAGGGCTGCTGTATCGGATCGCAGCAGGGCCTTCGAAGCACAAAAAAAGGAACGATGTCCTGAACTATTGAGCCTCGCCAATCTTGGCACCCTAGGAAACGCCTAGGGAAGCTCTTGCTGCCACTGTCGGCCTTTGTTTGTAGAATACTGTAGACCTCAACACAACCTTCTCAAGAGGTGCCTTATGTTTGAAGGGTTGATGGGAAGCCTGTTAAGCCTCGTAATCGTCGGCGCGGTTATTCTCGGCTTCACCACCTTCGTGGCGACGCTGCTCATATGGATTTTCAGGACACAGGACGATGTGGTTGAAGCGTCTGCCGAGCCGTCGATCGAAGTGCGGCTGCGCAGGGCGGCATAACCGGCAGGCCTGAGGCCGGCGCCAATTCCGAGACTTGCGGGTGAAGGTCGTCGTGGCGAACAGGGACCGAGGCCCCTAACGGGACCGGCCTAATGCGTCTCTTCCAGGCTGCCCAATTTCCAGAACGGCCTGTTGGATCGCGCCATGGAGCTGGTCGACAGCCGCCTCCTTGGTCAAGAGCATCGAGGCGCCGGCCGTTCGCATGGCATCGTGATTATCAGCCGAGGCGTTGACCGACATACCGATGACCACGATCTCCGGATGCCTGGTCTTTATTCTGGCGGTGGCTTCGATGCCGTTAATCAGCGGCATGTTGATATCCATGACAATCGCCGCCGGTTTGAATCGCTCGGTGAAGTCAATGGCTTCTTGTCCATTGGACGCTTCACCGACCACGTCGATGTCGGGAAAACCTTCGAGCACGGAACGTAATCCCTCCCGCACCATCGTGTGATCGTCGGCGATCAGAACGCGACAGGGGCCATGGAATCGACTCTGACTTATCGAGGCGGCTGTCCCGAGAAACACCTTCGACGCGGGTTCAAGACTGGGCTGCTGTCTGCTAGAGCACGGAAGGATGAGCGTGGCCCTCGTGCCTTCTCCCGGCGCAGAATGCAATTCCAAGCGGCCGCCCATCGCGTTCATGCGTTCGCGGATGCTGAACAAACCGAACTTCGACGAAAGAGGCGACGGCTGTTGCGTCGCCATGGCCAGCAAATCAAACCCCACCCCCTGGTCTTCGACGACAATTTGTAAATATCCCTCCCGCTCCTCGACGAGCACAAAGGCCTGTTTGGCGACCGCGTGCTTGACCGCGTTCATGAGCAGCTCGCGCACCGACTGGAACATGAGCACGGCCTGGTCTTCCGGGAGCCGGAGGCCTCCCGTCGACTCGATCTGCACGGTGACCTGCAACTGATAGCGTTGCATCTGCTCACCGAGCCACCGGAGCGCGGCGAATAACCCAAATTCATGCAACACCGGCGGACTGAGTTCCGCAACGAGATTTCTCGTGTAGGTGAGCGAGTCGTTGACGACGTCTTCCGCCTGCTTGATCATCTCCAGCGAGCGATGAGCGGGCCCTTGTTTCGCCTGACCCAGCTTCAACCGCACGAGCACCAACATCTGCGCCAAGTGGTCGTGCATTTCGGCAGCGATCCGTTTTCGCTCCCGCTGCTCCGCCAGGTTCAACTCCGTCGC
>DASTQY010000401.1:0-2473 GCA_035761525.1 Nitrospira sp.
GCACGATGCACGTACGAGTTTGGATTGACCGGCAGTTCGTAGTGAATGACCTGCGCCACGTCCGGGATATCCAGTCCCCGAGCCGCCACATCTGTGGCCACCAGTGATGTCAGCCGTCCCGCTCGAAAGGCACCAAGCGTCCGCTCGCGCTGGGCTTGGCTGTGATTGCCGGTAATCGCGCCCACCGATGCGGTCTCCCCGCCAAGCTTGGCGGCCAAACGCCGAACTTTGTATTTCTGATCACAGAAAATCATCGATCGCTCTCCGCCCTTCAGCGTCTGTAGCAAGGTATGGACGAGTTGTGTTCGCGATTGCTCGGCCGGCACCACATAATATGCATGGGTAATGGTGGTCGGACTGCTGATTCCGGGATCGACCGAAATCCTGGCGGGATTCCGCTGCATCGAGCCGGCAAGTTGCTGAATCTCCGGTGAAAAGGTGGCAGAGAACAACAAGGTCTGCCGCCCGGGCGGCAATAAAGCCAGGATGCGCTGAATGTCACGGAGAAAGCCGCGATCCAACATCTGATCCGCCTCGTCCATGACGAGCCATGTCACCGCGCCAAGGTAAAGGTGGCCGGATCCAGCCAGGTCGAGCAGCCTGCCCGGCGTGCCGACCACGACCTTAGGAAGGTGCCGAAGCGCGCGGTAATGCCGCTCGATCGGAGTCCCGCCATACACAGCTAGGGAGGTGACCGCCGGCGGCGCATATTTTCGTAACTCCGTCTCAATCTGAAGCGCCAGCTCTCTCGTCGGAGCCAGAATTAAGAACTGCGGACCGCGTTTTCCACCTCCGACTGAGGCGACGGACGCCCCTTGGCTTGTCATGCTGGGCCGCAAGGCGCGCTCGATCATCGGCAGGAGAAAGGCCAGTGTTTTTCCGCTCCCTGTCTTGGCCTGCGCCATGACATCGCGTCCTTCAAGCACAGGCGGAATCGCTGCCTGCTGGATCGGCGTGGGGGAGGTGATCCCGGATTGCAGTAATCGCTGGGCAAGAAACGGGGGTAGACTCATCTGAGCAAACGTCGACATAGAACTCCTTATGTAAATTAGCTTCCTGGGACTGCTAGGCGGCCGATCATTCGGCCGAGAAACGCATCTGATAGATGGGCAATTCTAGGAAGGATATGAGCGGGGCTGCCGGTGAGGCAGCCCCGACATGAAAAACGGCTCGCACTCAGTGCCGGCCGCCACCGAACCCGCCGCGGCCTCCGCCGCCAGAGCGTGGTTCTTGCGGACGCGCTTCGTTGACTGTCAACGTGCGGCCGCCAAGTTGGGTACCGTTCAACGCGGCGATCGCCGCTTGAGCTTCCGAATCCCCGGACATTTCCACGAAGCCGAAGCCTCGCGACTGGCCGGTGAACTTATCGGTGATGATTCGGGCTGACGCCACCGACCCATGCGCAGCGAACAGATCGCTCAGTTGCTGCTCGGTTGTGGAATACGGCAAACCCCCAACATAAATCTTCGAACCCATTGGGTTCCTCCTTTGAGAAAATTGGTGTTGTCTTGGACTCGAGAAGAGGTGAGGAAGGAATGGGCCGAAGACGCAAACACGATGGCGACTCAGGTCTGGCTTCCGATCAGATCCCCGGGCAGAACCAAAACAACATCAGTATCAAGCCTTGTCACTGTTCTACTGCATCACCACCAGGCCTTTCGCGGTGATACACCGATGCACTGTAACGTAGGAGCGGTTCAAATGCAAGCCCAGACTGGTTTCAATACGCTGCAGGGCTCGACACCGGACGCTGAGAAAACAGCGGCACGGCATGCAAGCTATCGAAATACATGGGAGAAGTTCCACGCACGAGCAGTCCGACTTGCCCAAGGCCCAGCGTCTGGTCCTGCACGGAAAGCAAGAGCCTTCCATCGAAGAACACCTCGATCACGTCTTTGCTGATAATGGTGTCTCGATTCATGCGTAGTGAATGCCACTCTATCGCCTTCGGAGTGATGGCCGTCTCCCCGAGCACTGCGACCTGGTCATCAAGGACGCGGACGACTTCCACCTTCTTCGCTGCCAGGTCGACAACGGCTGCATAAAAATGTCGCTCGTCCTGCAACCCGATGACAATTCCACCTTGCCCGATGCCACCTTCTGCTGGAAAACGCAACCGAACCGTCACGTCCGGATATTCGTAATGCAATTGATCGGCCACCAATAGTTGGTAGCAACTTCCAGTCTGACAGGACGACTCTGCCTTGAGGATGTTGGGTGGAGAGGGCGCGTCCGCTTCGTCGGATACGGTCCAGACCGGCGAGCCGTTGCTGCCGACGATGAACTGAGAAAACCCACTCAGGGTATCACCGGGCTTCTGCTGATCGAACGTCCAGCGGTGAAACAATCCGCCGAGCGCTTGTTGTTTGAAATTGGCTTGTTTCTCGGCCTGATTCTCCACTGGAATGGCGGAGACCTCCACCGGCGCCACACCGTCCTGCACGAGCATCCATCCAACCGCCAGGAGAAGATA
>DASTQY010000402.1:0-4526 GCA_035761525.1 Nitrospira sp.
AGTAACTGTCAGGCTGATTCGAGTCGATTAGAAGGCGGCCGGGGAAACCCGGCCGCTTTTTTCGTTGACGAGAGAGGACGTGATAAACGGCGAAAAGACCTGAAGAGCAGATATCCCTGAATTAGGCCCAGCCCCGAAACCGCTACTTCGACTTCGCTCCCGGAAGGAGCCGCTCATACTCTTTTTTGACCACCTGGTAGCACTCGCAGGCGTGCCTCTCGACTCCAGCCCGATCGAGCACGACGATGCGCCCCCGGCTGTACTCGATCAGTCCGAGCTTCTGCAACTTTCCAGCCGCTTCCGTGACCCCCTCGCGCCGCACGCCCAGCATGTCGGCGATCAATTTCTGGGTCATCGATAATTCGGCGGAGCCAAGGCGGTCAAGGCTCATGAGCAGCCAGCGACACAGTTGCTGCTCGACGGAATGGTGGCGGTTGCAGACGGCCGTCTGAGCCATTTGTGTAATCAGCGCTTGCGTATACCGCAGTAAGATTTCCTGCAACGGCCCGGCGCGATGGAATTCCGTTTTGAGGAGCTTGCTGGACACGCGAAAGGCCTGGCCCGCGCTCTGCACGATGGCGCGGCTCGGAGTCGTCTCGCCGCCCATGAACAGGGAAATCCCGACGATGCCCTCGCTCCCAACGATGGCGATTTCTGCGGAGGCACCGTCCTCCATCACATAAAGCAGGGAAACGATCGAGTTTGTCGGAAAGTACACGTGCTGTAGCTGGTCGCCCGACTCGTACAGCACATGGCCCAGAGGCATCTGGACCGCTTCGATTCTATCGCTGATGCGCGCCAGATCGGCTTGCGGCAACGCGGCAAGCAATTGATTCTGTAGAAGCGCGGCGGGATTGACCACGATCAGATTCCAATCCAGGCTGGATGATATTCCGATTTTTCTATCCGTGCTAGCGCACATAGCGTCCGTAAAGCTCCCTGGGAAAGGCACGAGAAAAGTGGCCCATAAGTGCGCTGCCGTACACATCACGGACCGCGTGAGGCGTACTTTCTAACTCCAAAACCTGAAAAACCGGGAGAGCGCCATGCACTCACGCGAAGCTCCCATGCTGGACAAGACCTGCAACGGCGTCGTGCGGTTTGTTCAAGCGAGGACAAACAACGAAAAGGCGCGCCTGATCAACTCATTGCCAGCAATTGCGCGCAAGGGCCTTGAGGAAGATCTCAACCAGATCGGGGAGGCCTACAGGTTCGACCTAACCCGGGAAATCGCGTACTACTTCCAGCGACAGAAAGCGGGCCTGAGCATGTGGAGTTGGCAAGGCCTGGGGTCATATGACGAGATCGGTGAATTACTTGCTCGTGTGGCATCGCTGGACGAGCCGATTACCGAGGAACTTGCCAATAAACTTTTCGTGCTGGCGACTCACAGAAGTGTCGCAAGCCCGGAACCATCACGCGAGGATCGCGAACGCAACTACCACTTCGGGTGAACGACCATCGCGGCTCAAGAGGTTCAATCCAGGCACTCCATTCGATGGATCCTCGTCGTGGCCTCAGCGGTATGCGCCGCCTCCGCGTTCGCCGAAGATTCCGCAAGGCCGGAATCAAGGGCCGCAGTGTCCTTATGGAACCGGCATGTCGCTTTGAGCAAGCAGCTCGAGCAAAGCCCGATTCTGCAGGGCGTCTACCTGGAGTCCACCGAAAGCGCGCGCGCCTCGCGGGGAGATCTCTACGCCGTCGTCGACTACCCGTTCGCCATGGTCAGCGACGCATTCACAAACCCGGAGAACTGGTGCGAGGCGTTGATCCTGCACCTGAACATAAAGTACTGCCACGCCGAACGAGAGGACGGACGAAAGGTGCTATCGGTGGCCGCTGGCAAGAAGAGCGAACAGCCACTGAGCGAAACCCATCGGCTCACGTTTGCATACAACGTGCTGTCAGGCACCGACTACATGGCGGTCAACCTCGATGCCAACAAGGGACCTCTAGGCACCCGGAACTACCACGTCGCGCTGGAACTCATCGCCCTGGAGGGCGAGAAGTCGTTCCTCCACATGGAGTATTCATATACCGACGGTTTCCTGGCGCGCCTCGCAATGCGCCTCTATTTCGCGACGAGCGGCAGCGCCAAAGTCGGTTTCACCAAGGTCGGCGGTGAGAATGGTGAGCCAACACAACTTGTTCGCGGCGTGCGCGGTGCGTTGGAGCGCAATACCATGCGCTACTACCTCGCCCTCGAGGCATTTCTGAGCGCAGCCGCGACTCCGGACTCTCGGCGTTTTGAAGAAAGTCTCGAGCGCTGGTACACAGCCACGGAGCGCTACGCTCTCCAGTTGCATGAAGTTGACCGCGACGACTACATCACGATGAAGCGCAACGAATACCTGCGCCAACAGGCCCCCCGTGAGCTACAAAAGATGACCGGCGTTGCCTCGCCCGGTGAGCAGTTGTAGTAACACACAGCGGACCGCATCCGCCCCCTTCACGTCTCCAGGTTCGCGCGCATCGTCAATGAGCCGTCCTCGTTGAGCGCCTGATGACAAGCCCAGCGCACTGGATAGCGCTGGCCCTTCACTTCCAGCTCGGCCTTGAGCTTCAGCCCTTCCCAGGGCGTCCCCTTGGGCAGCATGAACAATGCCTGCCGCACGCCGCGCGTCATCGGATAGCCAGGATCGAGGCAACCGCTTGCACGGACACGGCCATCCTCCGTTGACACGCTGACGCGAAGGACGCCCGGAACGCAAGCAATTCCATCGTTGACGAAGCCGATTACCAGGCCGGGATAACCGTCCTTCTCGGTCTGCCAGATCCACGACGGGCGCACGCGGTAGCCGATGCGTCGGGCGATCTCGTCGATATGCTCCGGAAACTTTTCGTAGTAGCCGAGGATGTTCCTGGATGCGATGTCGTGCCAATGCCATAAGGACCAGTAATTCGCGCCGATGTCCATGACGTGTTGGATGATGTTCTGCGTGTACGTCACACCTTCCGTCACGCGCAGCGACCCTGGATCGCCCTTGGTCATGCCGACTTCGCTCACGGCCGCGACCCACGGCGGTCGATTGCTCAATGCCTCGATCTGCTCGTTCTCGATAAAGATCGTGTCGGTGCGCAACCAGTTGTTCGTGCGGATGGTCCGATCGAGCACCTCGGCATTGCCCACCATGCTCCAATCGGGCTGGGTATTCGTTACCAACGGCGTCCGGGTCCAGGCGTCTCGCTGAGCCTCGAACATCTGCACGAACGTTTCCTCGGCGGTACGGTTGTCGGGGAACGGATTGCCTTCGAAAGGCCAGGTGTGACCCTCGCCCCAGAACCCGTACATCATCGTGTCCATATACTCCACGAGCGGATTGCCATTCAGCTCGGCCGCTAGCAAGCCATTCAGTTCGCGAAATGCCGCCTGATAGTCGGGATGGTCATAGCGCGGCATGCTGTAGTCCTTCCGGATGTGCTCCGGCCCCCGATTCCACTCCCCGCGTGGCCGGACGTAAGGGACTTTGCCGACCAGGAACTCCGGCATGCCCGGGTCCGGGTAATCGGGGTTTTCGAGCATGACGCGAAAGCAGACGCGCTTGTTGTATTGCCTTGCGAGGTCGAACGTGACTTTCCATCCCTCGGGGAAAGCCAGGCTGCCGGGACGCTTCTGGATGTCGCGCCAGTTGAGGCGGATGTAAACCTTCTGCGCAAATGGAAGCTTGATCAGGTTTTCGCAGTAGGCTTCCAACGAGTCACTACCGGTTCGGGGCGGCCAGTAATCGCCCGATACGTACACGGTCAGTCCCATGCCGAAGTTCGGCACGATTTCGCGGGAGGGGGTCGTCGCCATCACGACTTCGCTGCCGGCGATGAATGCCTCCGGCGCGTACTGCGGAAACGGCCCCTGGTATAGCCGATCCTTTACGGGTGGGCCGGGCCCGAAATCATGTCCCTCCCAGTTGTGGGCGGGTACAGCCGCGCCAACGCTCCTGGCGCCGCTTCCGGCCAGAAGTGCCGCCGTTCCCGCTGCCTGGAGAAAAGACCTTCTCTTCATAAGCGGCCGCCTTACCGCCCCGGCGATGCTCCGCCCAGCTCCATGGCCAGCCGGTGGATGTGGTCCAGACCGCGATAGAACGACGCGACTGGCAGTCGTTCGTTGAGTCCGTGCGCAAACATCTCGCTGGGCTTGATGAACAGACCGGAACTCGCGAAGGTCGGAATGCCCGCCGCGCGATAAATCTTGCCGTCCGTGCCGCCGGATTCCAGGTAGGGCACGACCATCACGCCCGGATAGTCTGCATGCACCGCCTTCGTGATGGCGGCCATCACATCCGGTCGCATTTCCGAGACCGGGCTGGCCTCGGGCTTTCCGCGCACGGTGACCTTCACTTCTGGGTCCGCGATGGCCGCACCAAGCGCATCGCGCACTGTTTCGACGGCGACGCCCGGAAAGATACGGCAGTTGACGGCAGCCTTGGCCGTCTGCGGCAACGCGTTCTCCGCGTGACCGGCATCCAGCATCGTGGCAACGCACGTGGTGCGCGTCGTGCCGACGAATTCCGGTGACTTCGCCAGCGTAG
>DASTQY010000403.1:0-2776 GCA_035761525.1 Nitrospira sp.
GTCGGCTTGAGGTAGTGACGCGCGACATGGCGATCGGTGACAATGCCAACCTTGCCGGTGTCCATAAGAGGCTTGAGAAGGGCGCCGAGAGACCGACTCAAGCCCGGCTCAACGACGATGTCATAGCTCCGTTCGCCGAGACGAACAGGGACATGTTGACCGATCATGCTTGTCATCGTGGCGGTAGGATGTGTCGTGTACAAGTAAACCGGGGAATAGTAGCACAAGCCTCTGAAGGATAATAGCTTTCAAGACTGAGAGAAGAGCAGTCAAACGGGAGGAGGACAGGCAGCCACAGAGAGGGAGAACACGACCCTGCAATCCCCTCGGTCAGGGATCGCAGGGGCGCGTCAGGCCTTGACGATGGAAGGAGTCAGGAAGATCAACAGTTCTTGTTTCGACACGCTTTCCGACTTGTTCTTGAACAACCACCCGAGCACCGGAATCCGGGAAAGATACGGTACCCCCTGAACGTTGTTGTTCTGTGTATCGATAAAGACGCCGCCGATGACCATCGTTTCGCCATCTCGCACGATGACTTGGGTGTTGGCCTCTCGACGATCGATGCTCGGACCGGCCGGATTGCTGCGCGCGCCCACCGCATTTCGAGTTGCGCGCACTTTCATCATGATCTGCTTACCGACTTCTTTTGGATCACGCGACGTAATCTGAGGAGTGACGTTCAGTTCCAAGTTGGCATCGACGAAGGTGGTCTGCGTGCCTTGAAGTGAAGTCGTTTGGAACGGAATCGATTCGCCCTGCGAAATTTTCGCTTCCCGCTTGTCTAGCGTGGTCACTTTCGGCGCAGCGATCACCTTGGCCAACCCGAGCAACTCTCCGGCAGAGAGCCTCATGTCCAGGGCAAAACCGGGCGCCAGTTTGCCGAACGAATAGCCTATGCCCGGCACCGACGGAAGACCAGCCACCTGCGCCGGCAGGTTCACCAGGAAATCACGGGGAATCACCGACGCCCCCGTTCCTGCAGCCGGGGCGAATGCACCCGTGAGGTTCCCCACTGCCGAGAACGTATTCGTTCCGAAATCGGCATTCGCAATGCCCCATTGGACACCAAGGCCGCGCGCGTAGACCGTATCGGCCTGAACGATGCGTGCCTCGATTTGGACTTGCGGCACCTCGAGATCCAATCCGTCAATCAGTTGTTTGAGCACGGCCATCTTCGTTTCAGTATCGCGAACCACCAACGCGTTGGTGCCGGTGCTGATCTGCATGAGGCCCCTGGGGCTCAAATTCTGCCGCAACGAGGTCATCAACTCGGTTGCCTGGAGATTGCGGATATAGAAGACACGATCAACGAGGTCTTCCGCTTTGACCTTGGCATCCTTCGCTCTCGCCTCCTCGTCCTCTTGCTTGGCAATGTTCGACAGCGTATCGATCCAGAGGATGTTTCCCTGTTTAATTTTTCCAAGGCCGTTCATCTTGAGAATCATGTCCAGTGCTTGGTCCCAGGGAACGCTGACGAGCTTCATCGTGACCTTGCTTTTGACGCCGTCACCGATCACGATGTTGAAGCCGCTGACCTCCGCGATTAACCTCAGAACGTTACTGATATCGGCCTGTTGGAAGTCTAACGAAATACGACGGCCGACATAACGGGTCTCGCCAACGACCAGGTCGTCTTTCGGCGTATGTTTTTCCACCGCATCCGGCTCGGCCATCATTTGAATCGGACGGACTCGAAATCCCGGCGTTGTCCGATGCACCACCGGCTGTATCCCGTGTCGTCCGCCCTGAGCGGACTCGATCAGAGGAATGTCTGCCGCGGCGGACGGAGCAGCACTCGTGTGAGCATTCGTGCTGTCCTGTTCGGGCATGCTCCCGCCGCCTATGGACTCGTGCACCCGGACGAGCAGGCTTGCCCCCTGCGGCTCCACGGCGTACTCTGCTTGCTGACCTAGATCAAACACAATGCGGACCTTGTCGCTGTGATCTCCAATACGAATTTGTTTCACCAGGCGGTGCCCGACATTCAGAGTGGGTCTGTGGATCTCGGAGGAGACTCGTGGGATATCCACGACCAGTCGACGCTCGTCTACTCGGAGCGCTTCGTGCAGTAGTGAACCATCACCGGAGATAGTCACGCTGACGGCATCGGCCTCTTTTTTGACATCAATCCCTGTCACGGCGCTGGCCAGCCGTCTGTCGGAGGCTCCCTGGTCGATGCCGGGGCGGTTCATGGACACGCCGGCGTTCACATCCGCGGAGGCCCCCGTCGAGGGGATGGCCATAGGCAAACTGACCGCGGCCAAGGCAGATAGGATTCGAACCGTCGTCGACGCGTGTCTCTGTATGTGTGTCATTCTAGGCCCTCTTTGGGATGAAGAAGCTTGACGTACTCGCGCTCCTGTTTTCTGCCATACACGTCGGTAAACCGCTCTTGCACGATAATCCCTTTTTCGGTAACCGCGCTGACCACGCCGCTATTGGGTCCGACCCTGGTGCCCTTTCGAACCGTGTACCCGTTTCCATCGGGTGTCTGCACCATCGCGGTGTATCCGTATGCGCCCCAGATAATCGCAATGAGATTCAAATCCGTCAGCCCAATGCGCTGTAAGGGCGGCAATGTGGGATCGGTCTGACCTGGAGCAAGCTGGCTGAGGACGGGCGAGAACGGATCCCGACGTCCGGCCGGATCGTAGCCCCCGATCGGAAAAGGCGGCGCGCCCGGCAATGCATCCGTCGGAGCGGCAGCGAGATCAGGTGACAGCGTCAAGGCTGACTGCGGCGACTCCTTGGCCAGATCATTAGGCGAGGGCAC
>DASTQY010000404.1:0-19508 GCA_035761525.1 Nitrospira sp.
ATATCTCGATACCTATCGGGGCGTGAGAATATCCCGAAGCGGCCGGCGCTTCCTTGTCGAAGGCGCGGTCATTTGGAACGTCCTCGATGCCCACCGGCAACAGATCGGGCAAGCCGCAACGTTCGCCCACTGGACGTGGCTGTCATAACGACTGAGGCCGACATTACCCGTCCTCCTCGGAAGGCTGGACCGGGAGGCGGGTGAAGCGCAGAACGGAACGGCCGTCGACCGTGACCGTATCGAGAAACATCGCTGCAGGCCGGACCCAAAGCCCTCGTTCGCCATACAAGGCGCGATACACGACGAAGGATTCCTCCGTTTCCGAATGCCGGGCAACCCCAATGACTTCGTAGTCATGGCCTTTGTAGTGCCGATAGCGGCCGGGCGTGATCATCGTGTATTCTTTCGCTGATCACCATATATAGGTGATGACGATGGGAAAGCAAACGGCCTCACTCACGTTCGCTTTATTGGCGGCCGTCGGTCTCGCCGCGACGGCGTCGTCCTGCCAGCAACAGACCTGGGAATCAGTCATGACCGCCGGCCAGGAGGCGGTGCGGCAAGGGAACTACGCAGAGGCCGAGCAAATGTTCCAGGTGGCCGTGCAAAAGGCTGAGACCTTCGGTCGCGAAGATCGTCGCGTGGCCGTCAGCCTTTCGCAGTTGGCGCAGGTCTATGCGGGACAGGGTAAACACGTTGAGGCCGAACCCGCCTACCTTCAGGCGCTGAAGATCTATCAGGCTGTCCATGGCGAGAATCATGCCGATGTCGCGGCGACATTGAACAATCTCGGCGTGCTCCATCGTATGTACGGTCAGTATGCGGAAGCCGAACCGTTACTCAGCCGATCGCTCGCGATTAAAGAACGACTGCTGGGACCGAACCATCCCGATGTCGCGCTGAGCGTCGCCAACTTGGGGCAGCTGTACGTGGCCCAGGGTCAGCCCGCAAAAGCCGAGCCCTTGTACCGTCGTGCATTGTCCATCAAGCGTGAGGCTCTGGGGATGTCGCATCCCGAAGTGGCCAAGACCCTCGAGGATCTGGCCAACGTCTTGCGCAAACTCGGTCGCAGCCCTGAGGCAGTGGCTCTGGATCTGCAGGCACGGGAAATCCGCGCGAAGCGGAGTTGAAGATGCGCGGTATTCCGTTGTAGCGTATTCGAATGCCGAGTGAGAATCAGCCGCTCTCTCCGAACTGGCGTATGAACGGCATGGTGGCGCGCTTTGTCGGGATCGTCGCCATCGCGCTGGGTTTCATGTTAGGCATGTACGGCCTGGATGAGCAGGGCTCGCGCTGGCTGCACACGGCACTCGGACTGTTGGTCACCGGTATGCTCGCTCAAGGGTATGCGCTATACTGCTCGATCAAACGTATGCAACAACTTCACGATCGACCCAAGACATGAAGCGTGCCGGTAGAACGGTTCCTTCCCTTTCAATCTCGCTCCTGCTCGTGTTCGCCGCCCTCGCAGCCTGCGGCGGTCCCTGGCGCGACGGTTATTTCAAGAAGGGTGTCGACCGACTCACGCAGGACGAGATCTCGGAAAAATTAGGTCCTCCCCACACGGCCAAGACGCCCGCTCTGGGCGGCGATACGATCTGGACCTACCGTGTCCCCTACAGCGACAAAGATCTGGACCCGATGGATCTGTCCGGGATCACGAATGCGGCAAATGAGGCCGCATCACTGATTGGCAAAGGGGCGCAAGATGGTCCCAAGCCGACCCTCTATTGCTATCGCTATACCCTGACATTCAACGAGCAAAAAGTTCTTAAACGTTGGAAGCGAGAAGAGTGTGTACCCGGTACCCGCGATTCTCTGCATGCCGGCTAGCTGAAGGTCGCGTCCTCTATGATCACATGGCTTCCGCAGGTCGATAGCTCGATCGTCATGGACAGCCTGAAGTCCCTGCTGTTGCTGTTGTCCGTCCTCATTGCACGCACGCTCATTGTCCGCTCGATCTCCAGGAATGCCGCCCTCACCATGGAAGCCAAGCGCCGGTGGGTCGTCTCCGCGCGAAATTCAATGGTCTTTATCTTTCTCCTTGGCCTCGTCGTGATCTGGGCCCACGAGCTGCAGGCATTCGCCGTGTCTCTGGTTGCGCTGGCGGCGGCTCTGGTGTTGGCCACCAAGGAGCTGCTCCTCTGTTGGAGCGGCGCGGCATTGCGGGTCGGCGGAAAAGTGTACATGGTGGGCGATCGAATCCAGATTGCCGGCCATCGGGGCGTCGTGCTGGATCATGATATTTTTGCGACGAAGCTGTTGGAAATCGGTCCGGGGCAGGCCTCACATTTGTATACCGGCCGCGTCACGGTTTTTCCCAACAGCCTCCTGTTTACGAACCCCTTGATCAAAGAAAACCCGAACCAGGAGTACGGCCTCTATACGCTGACCGTCCCGCTCGCGGCTGGGGAGGATTGGAAACAGGCCGAGGCGCGGCTGCTTGAGGCTGGCAGGGCCGAATGCGCTTCCTTCATGACGGAAGCCAGCCGGCAGATGAAACTCCTCGAGCAACAAAACCTCCTCGAGGCTCCGTCTCCGGAACCGCGAATTACGATTCAATTGTCGGACGTGGGCCGAATCGTGCTCGTGCTGCGTTTTCCCGCCCCTGACCGAGGCCGATCGCGCATTGAGCAGGCGATTCTGCGGCGGTTTTTAGCGGACGCCTGAGACGTGTTGGTGCGCCTGGAGGTCTCCGAGCCTGGCTCTCTTGACAGTCCGTGGTGCTCGTGCGACTCTGGCCGCTCTCATGACCGATCGTGCAGTTCATCGCTGGATTTGGAGGTCCCCATGCGAACCATGCTGACCGTGGCCGTTGCCGCCCTATGGTTGACGAATGTGACTGTGCTGGCCGTTGCCGACGACGCCATCACTGGCGAGATGAACCAACTGAAAGCCGACATCAAGGCCGAAAAGGAAGCGATGAAGGCCGACACAAAGACGAAGAAAGCCGAGATGAAGCGGTTGAAGAAGGAACACAAGCAAAACATCAAGGCCAAGAAGCGAGAGATGAGAGAAAAGAAAAAGGCGAATAAGGACCGGATGAAGGCGCAGAAGGATGCCATGAAGACGCAGGGCCAGGATCTGAATGCTGCCGGACAGGATATGAAACCTGCCATTCCGGATCTTCCCGCACCACAAGCTCCCGGTGCGCAGTAACCTCGACCAGCCGTCTACAGCAGACTGACACGATCACGGGCCGCCAAGGCGGCTTCGGCCGACTATCCCACTGCCGTTACCGGCTCGAACGTCATGAAAATCGCCACCTATAATGTGAATTCGCTTCGAAGGCGGCTTCCGGTCGTCCTCGACTGGCTCGCGAAAGAAAAACCCGATGTCTTGTGCCTGCAAGAAACCAAAGTCCAGGACAGCGAGTTTCCTCTCATGGCTCTCCTGCCGTCGGGGTATGAAATCAGCTACCGGGGCATGAAAAGCTACAATGGGGTGGCGGTGCTGACCCGTACAAAGCCGGAATCGGTGCGGGCTGGTCTTGACGATGGTGGAGAGCCCGACGAGCCGCGACTTTTGCATGTCGTCGTGAACGGGATCGCCGTCATCAATACATACATCCCCCAGGGATTCGAGATTGATTCACCCAAATACGCCTACAAGCTTGAGTGGTTCAAGCGGCTGCGCGCGTACTTCGAGAAACATCTTTCACCGTCGTTGCCTGCCATCTGGTGCGGCGACATGAATGTGGCGCCGAGAGCCATGGACGTCCACAGTCCAGAAAAGCATCTCAAGCATGTGTGCTATCACGAAGCGGCGCGGGAGGCGTATGCGTCGACGGTCGCTTGGGGATTCTACGATGTCTTCGTGAGGCTCTATCCGGAACGGCAGCAGTTCACCTTCTGGGATTACCGGGCGCCGAGTTCGCTGGATGCCAACAAAGGCTGGCGCATCGATCACATTTTGGCGACCGCTCCACTGACGGACAAATGCCTGCGGGCTGAAGTCGACGTGGAGCCGAGGCGGTGCAGGGATGCTTCAGACCATACGTTTCTTTGGGCGGAATTTTCACTGCCGTGACGTTCCACTCCTCGCGCGTTCTCAACGTTATCGCTCCACACCGCTTGGACGCGGGCAAGTGAGGCTAGCGCTCAATTGACCATCTGCTTGTACCCGGATCGGAACAACCACGGTCCTGCGCGGTCCATCCATCAAATTCACGAGCCGGGCAACGCGTGCGCTGCTTACGCGACCGGAAATTCGCGATCAACGGCGAGTGTTGACGACAATGGCTCCCTGCTTCAGGTACAGGTCCTATCAGTCCTCGAACAGCAGGCAATTGAGCCACTGGCTGTCGGACCAATACGCCCAAGCGGGTCTGGCAGTTAGACCAATATCACTCGCCGAGGGCGCGTCTGAGAAGAGGAAGAACAACTGCGTGTCAGAACGGCGAGGAAGATTGGTAGGACCGGTGATGCCAGTTTTCGAGCGTAAGAAATGGGGAAAATGCCCATATTGGCAGCCGACCCCTCCCAATCGTGAACGTGTCAAAGATCGTGCGAAGAGCCGGCAGCCGGCGGTAAACGGTGAATTTTGAATATGAGGGTGAGGTCAGAGACAGATGTCGGGCTGCGTTGAGCGGAATGGTCGCCAGTTTGTAACCCAAGCAAACGGAGTCTCCGGTCAATGGCGAGCGCGACATCCGTGCCTGCCCTATTCGACGGAGTGCAAGTCGTTCACTCCGCCGAACGAGAGAATCACATGCTGTCATGCGGCATGCATCGTCGCGTGAGTGGCGCGGGTGCGGGCAAGCCGGTTTTGCTCGATCAGCGGATCAAGAACAAGTCCGCAGTTAATGCAGCGCAGCACAGTGCCGCCTGTGGAGTAGTCCGGTCGCGATTCCGCGATCATGAGTCCTTTACATTTTTGGCAAGTCATCTTCACACCTCCTGCATTGGATTGCATGATTATTCGAGCGCGAATGTAACAACTTAAGATTAACGGGGTGTTAATGAACCGTTAAAACTCTCTAATGTGAAACACCAATGAGGTGATCAAGAAGACATTAATTACCAATCACTTAAGAGAGTATGACTGAGCTAGGGGCCGACCGAGTACTGCTCTTTCACGAAGGATGGCCTCATGGAAGTCGATCCTACGATCTCGTGAGGTCCGTCCCTTAATGACCGTTATCGCCCTTCTGATTGGCTCGCTTTCATAGTGGCGGCGGGAGGAACGGTGGCGATGGATAGGGCCGAGGTGATCAGAGAAAGAAGATCTTTGCCAAGTACTGCGCTGGATGCCACGGATCACAAGGACACGGTGACGGCTATCAACTGCTCGGTCCCAGTCCGGCAATTTGATGTCGCAGGCGACAGAAGGGCGGTCCGGCTGGGATTTAATCCGCACGATTCATGAAGGCAAGCCAAATATGCCGGCATGGAAGCATCGGCTTTCACGTCAAGATAGCCAGGATGTTCTCACCTATATCCGTTCCCTCTCGGCCGGGAAGTAGGCCCAGAGCTTTAGTCTTTCCTGACGGTGACGATGATGTCTGACCCCGACGATGCGACAAGCCCGAAAGCGGCCAAGCCTGAACAGCCAGGAACCGATCAACGTGTCAAGGCCAACCGAGATGGGAGGTTCTTGTCCGATGAGTTGGAGGGGATACCGACCGCGGTCCCGCTAGAAGGCGACGGGTATCGGAAGGCGAGAAAATTGGCCCCGGTCGGCGTACGCGGTCAGGGCCTCACGATAGAGGATCTTGAGCGGATCAATACGCGCAGAGGACTCATTCAGCTTCTCCAGCAGAAGGACGTCGATCTTGAAGCAGTGCGGAAGATCCTTCTCTATGAAGAAGAACTCAAATGCCTGCAAGTGGAAATGGTCCGGCTGCAACGGTGGGTTCAGAGCAGCGGCCAGCGAATTGCCATATTGGTCGAAGGAAGGGATGCGGCAGGGAAAGGCGGCACCATCCGACGGTTCACCGAACACCTGAACCCCCGCGCGATGCGCGTGGTTGCACTGCCCCGGCCGACTGAGCAGGAACGCGGCCAATGGTATTTTCAGCGGTACATTCAGCAATTGCCCAACAAGGGCGAAATTGTGTTCTTCGACCGAAGTTGGTACAACCGCGCGGTCGTGGAACCGGTCATGGGGTTCTGCACGAAAAAGGAACACCAACGGTTTCTCCAGCAGGTCACTGAATTCGAGCACATGCTCTACGAGGACGGTGTCATGCTCATCAAATTCTGGTTTTCGATCTCCAAAGAAGAGCAGCAGCAGCGGTTTGAGGCCCGACGAAACAACCCGCTCAAGCAATGGAAGCTCAGCCCCGTAGACGAAAAGGCGCAGGAATTGTGGGACAGCTACACACGATACAAAGAAGAGATGTTCAGCAAGACGCACACGACCTTCAGTCCGTGGATCATCGTCAAAGCCAATGACAAACAGGCTGCCAGGCTCGAAAGCTTGAGATACGTGCTGAATCTTCTTCCGTATAAGGGGAAGGAGGAAAGCAAGACGCGCCTGGCCCCTGACCCGAATGTCGTGACGCGGTACCATCGCAAAATGATCGAACTGGACTTTTAGGCCATCATGTCAGTGGAGGCAAGACAATCGGCGAGCATTTCCCAGAGGAGCACGACCGACTCGTGACATGAAATCGACCGGCTGGCCGAACGACGGTGCGGGTTTCTTTCGAGAGTTGGAATTGCTCGCGCCCGACCGCTATGCGGCGCCGTTGCGGCGCGCGCCATAAGAACTAGCTCTACGCTATGAAGGGTTTGGCCCTCCTGAACGTACCACCAGCACCGGACATGAGACGTGGTGCACGATCGCATGAGAGACGCTCCCCAGGAGAAACCGATCCAGCCCTTCCCGTCCATGCGAACCAACCACAACGAGATCGAACTCCTTCGCAGTCTCCGAGATCACAGGTGCCGGCTCACCCTTCATCACGCGACTCGACGCACTGTAGTGTGACGGGAGCAGCGCCTCGGCGCAGACTCTAACGCTCGCCTGCGCTTGGGTCATCAATTCCTCTGACCAGGATTCGAATGGCGGGATGGGCGCGAGTTCCGGCATCGGCGTCGGGAGCATAGGCACCGCCGTGAGCACGGTCGCTTCTACCGGAGTGCGAAAAGGATGGCGGCTCAGCCACTCGCAGATTTGACGGCCATCGTCACGTCCCTCGATAGCAACTAACACACGGCGGATGGGTTTCGCATGGCCTTTGACGAGCAAGGTTGGCTGCATCGCATGCAACAGGACACGGTGGGACACGCTGGTGAGCACGAGTTCGGCGACTCTCGAATGATCATGCGTGCCGACGACGATTAGGTCCGCGTTCATGGCCGTGGCGGTATCGAGGAGGAACCGTGCCGGTTTACGAAACTCGCAGAGCTGGCGTGGCTTAGGAATATCGTTCGGCAGCATCGTAGCGGCCCGGTCCAGCGACTCGCAGCCGGCTTCGAACATCGATTTTCGGAAGATATCGTACCCCTGAAGATTGGCGGCTTCGGCGACGATGGGGTATTCAAAGAGTCCCAAATCGACGCCGTGGACCAGCGTGACATCTGTCGGGTGGTAGAGCAATCCGAGCTGTTCGACCGCCGCGAAGGCCGCATCGGACCAGTCTACGCCTGCAACGATCTTCATGTATCACCTTCCCTCTGCAACCAGGTGTTGTGTCAACCACTGGCCGCCTGCGCGCCTTGCGCCCGTCTTGCCGCCTTCAGATAGGCCAGGACCTGCGCATCATCAACCTGCGTAAAATTGTGGTAGTGATGGCCGACCGCCACGAACGGTTCCGGCGTTGCAATCACGATCAATTCGTCTACGCGATTCCGCACCAAAGCGAGGCTATCCAGGGGCGCGACGGGGATGGCAGCGATCAGTCGACGAGGAGATAATTCTTGGACAGCTTCGATGGTTGCAAAGAAGGTGGCGCCGGTCGCGATGCCGTCGTCCACCAGGATAACGGTCTTGTCTCGAATCGGGGCAAGCGGCAATCCGTGACGGTACAGCTGTTGCCTTCGCGCGAGCTCCTGCCGTTCATTGCCGATGATCGCTTCCAGATCGGAGTGTGAGAGATGAAACCCTTCGACCGCTTCAGGATTAACATAGATAGCGCCGGTTTCGCTGAGCGCACCGATTGCATACTCGGGATTGTCCGGCGTACTCAGCTTCCGAGTCACGAACACGTCGAGCGCCAGATGCAGAGAAACGCTCAGTTCGTATCCGACTGCCACTCCGCCGCGTGGTAGCGCCAGAATAAGTCCGCTGGGGTCGCCTTGGTAGGATTCGAGCTTCTCCGCCAGTAGTCGGCCGGCTTCTGCTCGATCGCGGAACACCACAACCACCTCGTTCAATGGTGTTCTCTTTACATGAGGAACTTCTATGTCACTGTTTTACTCAGCTGTCGCGGGCAATGGCGACAGGTGATATCCCTGGCACGGTCAACGGACGGGAAAACTGAGCCGGTTCTCGAAAGAACCTTGAAGAGCTGAGCACTGTATAGCGGACGGCATACCTCAACGAGAGGCGTTGAGAACGTTGGCTATGCCCAAGCAGGAACCGCCGGCTCTGCTACGCACATGACGCTGCGTTGTGCCGGACTGATGGTGCAGCCGGATGCACATGCCTATGCATGGGGCCATAGGTGCACATGGCAAACACGATGCTTCTAAAGAGATGATCAGCGGCATCTTCCATTCGCACGAAGGCCACTGCTCCTGCCGCAATCATGGCGTTATAGAGGTACGGCGTATACTCTGCGGACATTCCCAAGATCACCACTTGAGGAAGAATCTGCCTGATCTGCCGGGTTGCATCCACTCCGTTCGCAAGATGAGCATCCATCAGCACCAGATCGACCGCCATCGCTTTGGCTTGCTCAACCGCCGCCTCGGCATCAGAAGCTTCACCGACGACCTCAATGAGATCGGCATAGCCGTCCAAGATCATGCGAATCATTTCTCTTATCGATGTATGGGGGACCACAATTAATACTCGCCATCGGAGGGCAGCTTCAGTTTTGTTCGGAACAGACGATGGATGACGCTCAAACGGCTTGGTTAGGGTGATGGTCGGCATGTGACCTCCTCGGCTGGCAGTGGCTGGATTGGGTGTACGTACCCCTTCCACATTTTTTCGATAACTAGGGAGGTCCCTAGTCGGTAGATGTTGATACTTACCAACCCCTTAGCGCTCCTTTGACCGCCACTCGGTCAGGGTGGTACACTGTGTCGCCGTACGAGCTATATGTTGTAACCTCGCGCTCTTCCCCTCCTATTACCTGTATTGCGCGATACGTCTTCACGTTGCTCCTACGTGTCGCGGTACCATCGGAAGGAAAGAAAGCGGTTGGACGACGCTTTCTCATTCGGATGCCGAAATGTGATAGCGACTGATGAAAGGAATGCCGATGAAAATTTCGCATGTGTGGAAGTCGGGCAGCGCCAAGAAAAAGACCAAGCCGACCTACAAGATCCGTTGGGAACTCTTAGGATTGTCCCGTCCGGATCAAGCACAATCGAGTCTCTCTATGGAGGCAATACGAAGCGAGGTCTCGCTTCTGGCAACGCAAGGTTTGAGCGAAAGGACTCAGTCGAGATCCACTACACCAGCCGTCGGCGGACGAGGACTCAAGCGAAGCATCACTGGAAGCCGGCGTCGGGGTGCTGGAAAGTAACAACCGGTTCCTTGTAACCAAGGAGGGTTACCATCGCACGAGCAGGAAAGACAACGCTAGCCAAGCGCGACCGAGAAAAAGCTCTCCAACAGCAGCGTCGGGACAAAGAAGCCAAACGAGTGCTCCGCAAGGCCGAGAAAGCCGCTCGGGGCACCGCTCCTGAAGGGGAAGATCCGGATTTGGCTGGTCTTCAGTGGGGGCCGCAGCCGCCGGCGTTTTAGACTTAGATTCGCTCATGGCGACTGCCTCGGGGCAGCTCGCCTGACGCGAGTCAAAAAATTCCGCGTAGCCATTTTCCATTTATCAGAACGACTCTTGCGCGGCTCCTTCATGCCTCTTACAATCGCTTCCGCTGAGAGGCGTTCATGCCGTCAGGCTCGCCGCGTCGATTCATCCGCCCATCGTTCTCCAAATCGTTATCCCCAACCATAGTGATCGACAAGAGATCGCGGACAAAATTTCTTATTGTCGGTCTTCTGTTGCTGATCGCCGGATGCTCCGTGCTGCCGGGCCATTGGCGGCCCGGATGGAACGAGCACTGGCGAGACAGCAAGCCAGTGCCCGATACCGCCGGCTCATGGAAATTGACCGATCTTGAAGTGGCAGACGGTCGTTTTTTGGCGCTTGCCATCTCGGGGGGCGGAAGCCGAGCTGCTAACTTTGGCGCTGCCGTCATGCTCGAGCTCGAGCAACGCAAGTTGTTGGAGCAAGTCGACGTGATTTCGGGAGTATCCGGCGGAACACTCCCTGCCGCGTATTACGGACTGGGCGACAAAGCGGGCGCCTTCACGGAGTCTACCCTTCGAAAAACGCTAGGATTCGACTTTCAGGGCAGTTGGATCCGGCGGTGGTTTCTGCCGCAAAACATTTTTCGCTATTGGCTCTCCGACTTCACCCGTTCGGACATTATGGTTCAGGTTTTTAACAACCAGCTCTATCACGACGCCACCTTCCAGGATCTCCTGCCGCATCCAAAGATCTTGCTCAATTCGACGGTCCACAACGATCACACCCGGTTTACATTTACGGACGAGCGCTTCGCCAAACTCCATTCGGTGCTGGCCACTTATCCCGTCGCCAATGCCGTGAACGCATCTTCAGCATTTCCGGGTGCGTTCCAGGATGTGACCCTGCAGTGGTACATGGAACCGCCGCAATACATGCATCTGTATGACGGCGGCCCCATCGACAATCTTGGCGTGCAGGCCATTACAGAATACGTCAATCGAAACATCCTCGGCACATCGCTGGATCGACTGTTTCCCAACGGTTGTCTGATCGTTGTCATTGATGCCACGCCGGCGAGCGAGCACCCTGAGCTCAACACGGGGCAGTCCAGCCGCTCGTTGATTGACTACTTCGTCGATACCAATGCGTTGGATGCGATGGATGCCATGCTCCTGGAGTCCAGGCGGTCCTTGCTGGCAGGCATGGGCATTCCCATCGCGAGGCAGGATCAGGAGATGCGTGGACGGCTGCCGGTGAATGACCCACGGCAGTGCGGCTGCGAAGTCCGCCACATTGCTTTGCGACAGCTCATGTATGCCGGGGAAGAGTCGGATGGACTGGCCGAACGAGTGACGCAGATCAAGACGAAATTCTGGATAGGCGAAGACGAGCAAAATGATCTCTTCACCGCCGCCAAGCTGCTCATGAAGATGGTTGACGACAAGAAGCTGCTGGCTGAGGAATCATTGAGGACGTCGTGCGCAGTTGAACGCAAGTGAGCGGCTTAGGAACGGTCCCCGCGGATCGTCAGCATATGCCTGCTACTGTTCTACCCCGCGTAAGACCGTCGATGAGGATGGTGATGCCGCCTGGCAACCATGAATAACCGCCTCGCTCTGGGGTTCAGACCCACTTGCTTCCCTGATCATCACGCGGCTTTTGCGGTTCGACTACCCTGATAGTCTGCAAAGAGAGCGATCAATTCCCGGTTAAAGGCGGGAAGGTCAGCGGGCCTGCGACTACTGACCCAATTGCGGTCGCGAAGCACCTCGATGTCTCGCCAGTCGGCACCGGCGTTTCTGAGATCATCTTGTATCGTATGGTAACTGGTCATCTTTCGTCCGGAGACGAGGCCAGCCGATACGAGCAACCATGGCCCATGACAGATGACGGCGATTGGCTTTCCTGCCTCGTCGATGGCCGTAATGAACGACTTCGCTTCCGGAACCACGCGAAGCGCGTC
The DNA here is from genome assembly GCA_035761525.1 of Nitrospira sp. GTDB lineage: Bacteria > Nitrospirota > Nitrospiria > Nitrospirales > Nitrospiraceae > Nitrospira_C. The sequence goes on from DASTQY010000404.1 coordinate 11,835, forward strand.
CGCATTCAGCGCTCCGCCCGGCAAGAGTGCGGCATCGAACTGCCCCGGATCGGCTTCGGCCAACAATTGATCAATCGTGAAACGATCCGCTTTCTCGTCATGATGCATCCCTTGTACTTCTCCTGATGCGGGCGAGACGATAAGCGCCTTCGCGCCGGCTGCTTCGAGAGCCCGTTTCGGTTCGGTTAATTCAGATTGTTCGAAATCATCGGTTACCAATATCGCGACCCGCATTCCCTCCAACTGCCGCGGTGCCATACTGACCTCCTTTCAGAGAAAATCTATTTGGTAACAAACTCGGATCGAAAGGAGCACTAGGGAATGACCTGGCGCTGGTCATCCGCACAAACGGGAATGTGTATTTCAGCCGTTGCTAGCCGACACTGCGGACTGGCTCGCGTCCATACGTTCCACGCCTTGTCAGCTGATCAAGCACAGGATGCGTCTGAAAGAAACACCAAGCGACGTTGAATCTCACAACAGTCGGCTAACGGAGTGGCGCGGCTAGCGGCGAGGGCGCAAGCGGCGCGGCAAGAGGCGAGGGGCTGAGCGGCTTCGCCAGCGGTGATGGTGGGAGGGGTGCGGCCAGTGGTGATGGCGGCAATGGGACGGCAAGAGGAGATGGCGGCAACGGTGTGGCCAATGGTGACGGAGGAAGCGTCGCTGCAAGTGGTGATTCGAGCATCGGCGCTGTCAGGGGAGACCGCTGAGAGACTGTCGAGTCCGAGGATGCGCTCGGCTGGTTTCTATGCGATGGAACCACAAGCGGAAGAGCCGAGGGGTCTGTCTTCGCGGCAAGGGCTTGTTCGACGGCCTGCAGATGCTGGTTTGCGGGGTGGAGTTGCCTGGCCTGTAGCAACAGGTCGTTGACTTGCCGCACGGTCATCGGCGTCAAGTAAGCATAATCGGTCAGCGCTCGGGCGACCAGTGCGTCGGCTTGTATCTGATTGAGCAATTGCTGTCGCTCCCGCGTAAGGGCTTGCACCTGTTCCGCTGTCATGGCCGTGCCCAAGGCTTGATTAGCTGCGTCGAGTTGCAGGCGAAGCTGTTCCGTTTCCGTCCGGAGGGAGGCGAGTTGGACCTTGGCGTTCTCATTTTCCCGTAGGGCGGTGATGGCTTGAATGACTTCTTGTTGATCGGCTTGCACGGTGAGATCTACATGGATGACGGCCACGCCGTTTTCGAGACGTGTGCTCGTCTGCTGATTGAGGACCATCACGAGGCCGGCTGTATACGTGCGAATTTCATCGCGCGTGACATCAAGGTTTTTGACTTCAGTGACACTCTCCAGATAGGTCGCGACTTGCTCGAGCGCATCGCGTTTAGCAGCCTCGATGGCCATGCGGGTGGCATCCGTCCTTGTGTCATAATTTCCCATGCGAAACTCACCGCTTGACGTGACGATGCGAAGCGTGGGCTCATGCCTTCGCTGAGGAGGCGGCGGGGGGACGGTCGCCAGAGGAACGGCCTCCTGGCGGTATTTCTCAGGAATCGACTGCAGCTCTGTGGTAAAGGTCACCGTGCCTGAGTCGTCTCGATAGCGGTAGATTTGATTGCCTGCCCAGATCTGGGCTGTCGAGGTGAGGAGGTAGAATACGACGATCAGAGAAAATATGCTCATGAATCGTCCCCCTGATCACCATACCATACTCCGGTGACTGTCGGCTTGGGAGTGCCGGCCGTCGGAATTGGGTCCAGCGATAGCGGGATTGGTGAGGAAGAAACAGCTCGCGACGCCAATGACTGGCTATCGCGAGCCGGATCCGGTGCGACAGATTACTCGACTTCCAAAATGGTCAAGGTGACGAGGAGCGGTTTGCCCGCCAAAGGATGGTTATAGTCCATGACCGCGTCAGTCTCAGACATCTGGGTGATGGTGGCCTGCTTTCCGGTCTTACGGTCTTCTATAATGTCGCCGGGCTTGGCTCCTGCGGGTAATTCCTTCTTAGGCACCATGGTTTTCTTGCTCGAGTCATAGGCGCCAAACGCTTGGTCCTCGCTGAGTTTGACTTCCGTCTTCTCGCCCCGGTGCATCCCCGTGACCGCCTCCTCCACCGCAGGAAGCATCTGATGTTGTCCCTGGACGAACTGGCTAAGATCCCGGACCTCGAACCGTTCATCACCCGGCACAGTGATCTGGTAGAGGAGGGTGACCTTTGAGCCGTCGCTGATCGCGCGCGTGTCGGCGGCGTGACCGGATAACGCAAAAAGTCCCAGAGATCCGATCAGCGCCGATAGCGCTACCATTGTCACTGTATATCGGCTCGCTTTCGCCATAGTGCCTCCTTAAAGAAAATGAAATCAGACGCCACCATGCGTCCGATCCACTGTTGCGCCGCAATCTTTTTGCCAAAAATCTAAACGTAATGATTGTGAGGAGTTATGAGCATCGGTTTTCTACGGAATCGAAAGTACAAAGAACAGTTCGTCCACCTTCCTGCGAAAGAACTGGATTGCGGCCCTCTTAGAGTCATAGACAGTCTGTCCCTATACGAAAGACAGACTGTCTTGAACACTAGGGGCTCCCCTTGTCAATCTGCAATTGCCCGTGCTTGACTCACGAGTGAGTGGCAGCCTAGCCTCATCGGCAACGTTTCCATCCGTATGAGAATCACTCGTATGAGAATCACTGCATCATTACAGAGCCGCATCAGTCTATTCTTCATCTCGTGTCTGTGGCTGCCCGGCTGTGCCCACCTCGCCTATCAACACATGAACGATCCCTCTCGGGATGCCTGGCAGAAACCGAAAGACGTGGTCGAGAGACTCGACATTACCCCGGGATCCCGAGTCGCAGATTTAGGTGCGGGCGGGGGTTATTTCACATGGCATCTGGCGAGCGCTGCGGGCCCTCGAGGACGAGTGTACGCAGTGGATATCGATCAGACAGGCTTGAGTATCATCACCAAGGAAATGCAGACTAGGCACATCACGAATGTTGTGCCGGTTCAAGCCGAACCCACGGACGCAAAATTACCTGAACCGGTGGACCTGGTGTTCAGTTGCGACACCTACCATCACCTGGACGACCGTGTCGCATACTTCAAATCATTGGCACGATATCTCAAGCCAGATGGGCGAGTGGCGATTCTTGATTTCCATCCGCATGGCTTCTTCTCGGGCCTTCTGGGTCATGGTTCTGCAGCTGAGGAGGTGCGGCGCGAGATGGAGTTGGCCGGTTACCGGCGGACGGCCGACTTCGACCTGATCGACCGTCAGCATTTTCAAATTTTCTCGAGAACAGGGTTTTGACCCCCTCTTCTCATCACGTATAGTTGCGGGCATGGGCTGAGACCCGTAAGATCGCTGTATGGATTCGCAAACCATCACACGCATCAAAACTAAATTGCCCGCACCCTATCAGTTGACGGCGATCAATCAGGACACGCACGACACGAAGACCTTTTGTTTCGCGCTGCCTGAAGATGCGACGCTGGACATGCTGGCCGGCGATCATCTCTACGTGCATGCGACCATCAATGGTAAAGCGGTCAAGCGGCCTTACACACCATCCTCTGTCCCAGGCACCACCGGCTATTTTGATCTCACGGTCAAACGCTACGAGAATGGTTCGGTTTCACGGTACCTGCACGACCGGGAGATCGGCGACAGCGTGCTCATGAGCGGACCGAACAGCGGCGGTCATTGGGTGGACGGCATGGCCAAGCGTGCGGGATTTGTGGCGGGCGGCACCGGGATCACACCGATGATTTCCATTATTCGCTGGATTCTCGCAAAAGGCCTTCCAGTGGAGTTGTCTCTCGTCTTCGCGAATAAGAGCGAAGCCGACATTATTTTCCGTGACGAATGGGAAGCCAACGGCCGTGAGCATGCGAACTTCCACGCCTATCACATCTTGGAGCAACCGCCTGCCGGCTGGGCACAAGGCAGAGGACGAATCACGGAAGAGACATTGCGCATGCACCTTCCTGAGCCTGGTCCCGAGACAGTTGTCTTTCTCTGCGGCCCACCGATGATGGTCGATGCCTTAGAAGGGACACTCAAGGGCATGGGCTATCCGGAACAGTCCATCATCCTTCCTTAGCGATTGATCTGCCGGTCCACGCTTGATGCTGCGGACCTCGGCGCCTTTGCACCACAGACACGCCGGACATCCGCTGAGGGATCTCCGGCTTATTCGATGGTGAAGTTCAGGACCATGCCTTTCGCGGCATGCGATTCGCTCATGACGGTGTTGGAGAACAAGCACATGATGGCGTAGCGGCCTGGTGTCAGGTCTGCGGTAAAGGTACCGTCTCGTCCCGGTTCGAGTCCGCTCATTCCGCCGATCAGTGTCCCGGGTAAGCGGGTAGGGCTGTCCTGATGGATCGCGGTCAGCACGTCTTCGGTTGAAGCGCCCGGATCGAGACGGATGAAACTGGCTTGATGGGTCTGGTTCCCTCGATTCACCACGTAGAAGGTATGCCGACCCTTTCTGAGCGGTTGCACGACCACAAATTCATATTCAAACATCGCCATATGGAAGTTGCCCCGGAAGTCGGGCGGCGGCGATTTCGTATCGATCACCCGCAACGCCTTCTGCATGCCCAGCGCGGCGTGAGTCTGGTGGGTTTTCCCCGGAATGCCGCAAATGATGACGTAAGAGCCTGGTTCCAAATACAACGTGGCTTCAGCCGCCTGGCCTGCTCCGACCGCATTGGGGCCGCCCACCTGTTTGGCCCACGGAGGGATGCTTTGCGAGCCTGATTGGAGAGCCACAGCCAACTCCGCCGGTGTTTTACCGGCATCCAATTTCAGAAATTGAAGTTGATGCGGTTCCTTGCCGCGGTTGCGCAGGCGGATGGTGGTTTGGCCGGCAGAAATCGTTTCAGGGCCGTCAAAACGATGGTCCCTGGCGTAAAAGGTTGCTTCCTTCAATGAAGCGGCGCTGACTGAGTGGGAGTAGAGCGTGGCAACGGCGATCAGTATGCAGACACAACACTCGCCGAACCGGAAAGCATTCCGCATGGTTCCTCCCTGAGAACGACGCTGTTTCTCGCGACCTCAGCGATGGGGTCGACCAACGGACCGGCAAGAGTAGTAATAACTTTACCTACAAGATTTAGCAATAGAGCCATTCGGATCGGTGGGCTCCTCTAGTCAAATTTCGCCCGTCCATGAGGGGCCGACAAGTCCTGCTCGGGACCGAGAGGGACGATTCGGGTGGGATTGATGTCGTCATGCGTAACGTAGTAGTGGCGCTTGATATGGTCGAAGTTGACCGTCTCGGCAATGCCTTCAGTCTGGTAGAGGTCGCGGAGAAAGCCGAAGAGATTGTGGTAGTCGATAATTCTCCGGATGTTGCACTTGAAGTGGCCATGATAAACCGCGTCGAACCGGATGAGTGTGACAAAGAGGCGCCAATCCGTCTCGACGAGTTGCGAGCCAAACAAGTACCGGCGATCGGCGAGACGTTGTTCAAGCTGGTCGAGCGTCTCGAAGAGCCGTCGGACGGCCTTTTCATACGCTGCCTGCGAGGTCGCGAACCCCGCGCGATATACGCCATCGTTCACTTGCTCATACAGCAATGCGTTCCACTCGTCGATGTGATCCCGCAGCGGTTCCGGATACAGATCGAGACGGCTGGGGGTAAAGGCGTTAAACTCATTATTGAACATCCGCATGAGGTCATCGTCGGAATTCGAGACAATGCGCTTCGTGACCGTATCCCAGAGCACTGGGACGGTGACGCGTCCGCGATAGTCCGGATCGGTCGCGCGATAGACTTCGCTGAGAAAGCGGAAGCCGTTGATGGGATCCGGCGAGTGGCCCGGCCCTTCGCGAAAGGCCCATCCGCGCTCATCCCGAATTGGATCGACCACGGTCATGCCGACGACCCGTTCCAGCCTTTTGAGCTTGCGCACGATGATCGTGCGGTGTGCCCACGGGCAGGCCCATGATACGTACAGATGATAACGACCGGAGGCGGCTGGATAGCGGGAACTGCCGTCGGCGGTGACCCACTCGCGAAAGGCGTCGTCTTGCCTCGTGAATTCACCCGTCGCTGATTGTTCGTTTGGGAATTGCGGTCGACCAGTCATGAGAGGCTCTGCCGGCAAGTATGGCACAGAGCACAGGAGAGACAACAGGCCAACATCAGGACACTATTCAACAGTCACGCCACCTCCTTCCGCAAGAAATGCGGGCCACAGCTGTGCTAGGGACTCACCGCGTTCAAGAGCGGTCCGTAATTTGCAACTATAACCTGTTGCATGACTCTTCTACTCCAGAGCCTGGAAGTTGGGTTGTAAAAAAGAAGGAGCAGGCAAAAGGGACGGCTTTCGGTGACCCTCATGGCTACCGGTCGTGCGCGGAGCGGCGAAGCCGTCAATGTTGCGCAAGATCATGGCAGAATCCAATCCCGCGAATTTCAAACGGTTGCGGGAACAAGCGGATCAATTGAGCCGCACAACTTCCCATCAGCTGCCTAAGCTCACCCCGCAGAGTGTGGAAACACTCGTACATCAGTTACGTGTCCATCAGGTTGAGCTCGAATTGCAATGCCAGGAGCTGCTGCAAGCGCATGAGGAGGCAGAAGAAAGCCGGAACCGCTATCGAGAGTTGTACGAAGCCATTCCAATTGGCTATGTCACAATCGACGGAGCAGGCAGGATCTATGACCTGAACCCCGCCGGTGCTTCACTGTTGGGTACTCGGGCCGAATGTCGGCTACCAAACTTCTTCTCCTTCTTCGCGGATGGCGACGCTGAAGCGTTTCATCTGGTCCGTCGGGTGCTGTCGAATAAACATGCGGAAGCGCATGATCTGAAGATGAAAAGCATCCAGGAGACAAACTTCCTCGTGAGCGTCCACGCTGCGCCTGTTCACATCGGTGAGGGCAAAGGTGAACGCGTGAGGATCGCTTTCAAGGACATTACCCACCGCAAGCAGGTCGAGGAGTCTTTACGCGAACATCAGGTGGAGCTCGAAAACAATCGGGTCGAACTGCAGGAGTTGATGGCCAAGCTATTCACGGCGCAGGAGGAAGAACGCCGTCGCATTGCCTGTGATTTGCACGATGACCATTGCCAGCGTATTACGGCCTTGATCCTCGAGGCCAGTGCCCTCGAGAAACTGGTGAAGCCGCTCATGCCTTCGATCCTGCCGCGGATGGCAATCTTTAAACAGAAGCTCGGCGATATTTTGGACGATTTTAGGCATCTCACCCATGAGTTGCACCCGCGGCACCTCGATACGGTGTCACTCGCCTGTTCGATGCGGACGCACGTCAAAGAATTCATCGAGTACAGCGAACTGCAGGTCGAGTTCACTGAATTCGACATGCCGGCGCATCTGCCCATGCCCATCACCATTTGTCTCTACCGCCTGCTGCAGGAAAGCCTCAGTAATATCCGGAAACATGCGAAGGCAACGCATGTCACCATCCAACTGTCAGGCGGCAAGCAGGAAGTCGAGCTGCTCGTGTCGGACGACGGGACGGGGTTCAAATGCGCCGACAACAAAAAGGGCTTGGGTCTCACCAGCATGCAGGAGCGGGTACGACCGCTTCGTGGCCGCGTGGCAATCGACAGTAAGCCTGGCGTCGGGACCTGTGTCTCCGTCAGGATTCCGTTGACTTCCGAAAGCTGACCGAAGAGTGGATCGATGAGATCTCTGCTTTCTCGTTCACCGAATCACAGCACCCTTCCATGCCGCTGAGTCGTCGTATGAACG
>DASTQY010000405.1:0-2677 GCA_035761525.1 Nitrospira sp.
TTTCGGCTGTTTTCAAAATTTTGTCGGCGGGATTTCCTATTATCGGCATCTGCTCGACCACATAGCCGGCTCGCACCAATTTGGTCGAACACGCTTCCACGACGGCCTTGCCTACCTGCTGCACCTCCGGGTACTTCAAGAATGGCATGGCGTGCGTGACGGTGACTCTGATCGGTCCTTGCGAAGGCCGGCCAGTCGAGGGTCGCATAGCCCGCAGCAAAAACTGCAAGGCCCGTTTGGAGGCCGTTGAGCCATCGACGGCAAGGACGACACGCCGGATCGGTCGCGGGGCTTCCCTCACGACTAATACAGAGCAGGACACATGGTGGATGACGTGCGTGGACACGCTCCCGAGCATGAATCGATCAAGGGCATCCAAGCCGCGAGAGCCGACGGCCATGAGAGTGACGCCGCGCTTGGCCGCTTTGACGATGGTGGCCGCCACGGGCCCTCGTTCGATCACCACGCGCCCCTTCAAGCCCGCAGACTTCAACCAGCGAGCGGCCTCGTGTTTTGTGCGCTCGGCCTGCGTCTGCAGCTTCGTGATCTCGGCTTTCAGGTACCGCTCGGTACCGATCACCGCCGGCTGCAACATAAAGGGCGCGCGAAGTCTCCCGATATCCACGACGTGCAGCACCTTGACGGTGGGCTCCTCGGCGAGCGGCAACTGTCCCACCCATTCGAGCGCCCACTTGCCGTATTTGGATCCGTCGGTCGTGACTAACACCTGCATGCGGTCTCGCCTCTCTTTTTATCCGCGCTTGCCTCTGTTCAACTGAAACCGCTGCGTGAAGGCATCGGGCGACAACCGCACCACAGCCGCGTGACGGTTCAACCGTTCCTGATCCGTGAAATCCTCGTCGTCGAGCCGGATCATGTACTGACGGGCGATCTGATACGATTGCGACTCGGTATCCACCATCCTGACTCTTGCGCGGCCGGTCACGGGGTCCAGCATTTCTTTGAAAGGCATGGGCGCAAAACGGCCATCCTGGATCGTGACCATCGCCGCCGTCCCGCCATCCAGCAGATATTGCGCCGCACAATAGCCGAGATCGCGAGTGTACTCCATATCATAGGGAATCGGGTCCGCGCATCGAAGCTCGTAGCCCACGTTCTTCGACACGACCGTCACGGACAGCCCTAAGGCCTTCAATCCTTTCGTCACTTCGCGCCTGAGCAGGTCGCCAATGTCCACTTCCGACAGGCGCAAGTGGCCGTGCTCGTCGCGTTCCACGTGGTCCAAACCGCCCAGGTCGTCCTGATCAATGATTTCGATCAATCCCTCGGCCAAGACGATCACGCCATCCGTCCGCCCGCTGGCGAAGCGCTTGACCATTGTGCCGATGAGCACATCCACCAGCCGCTGCAATCTGACCGGGCGCTCCCTGAATTCCTCAGGAATGATGGTCAGCGTGGCGCCAGCGGCTTTGCCTATTCCCAGCGCTAAATGCCCGGCCTTCCGCCCCATGGTGACCGTAAGATACCAACGCGACGTCGTACGGGCGTCCACCATCAGATTCTTTAGTATCTCGACCCCATAATGGCGGGCTGTCTGAAAGCCGAAGGTGGGAATGCCGTAGGGCAGGTCCAGATCATTGTCGATGGTTTTTGGCACGTGTACGACTTGCATGCGGCCCTCTGAGCGCGCCTCCAATTTGAGCGCAGAGAACGCCGTATCGTCTCCACCGATCGTTACCAGCCGCGTGATACCCAGGCTCATGAGCGTGGACAGAACCCGGTCCAGGTGCTCCGGCCTTTTCGTCGGATTCGCTCGTGAGGTGCCCAAATGTGAGCCGCCGCGAAAATGAATGCGGCTGACCTCTTCAATAGAGAGCGGCTGCACATGCCCTGTGCTGCCTTCCATCAGCCATTTGAACCCGTCGACAAAGCCCAGTACCTCCGAGCCGCCGAGAATGCTGCGGATGGTCACGGCACCGATTACACTGTTGATCCCTGGTGCGGGACCTCCTCCCACAAGCATGCCGACGATGGGACGTGACGCACTCATGATCTCAAGACTCCTGTATTACCAACGGTAGGGGTATGCCGCATGGCAATCGCGGCTGCGGTGAGAATTATCAGGATTCAGCCGTTGCGGCAAGAGGCACCTGGAGGATGGCGGGTCGCCGAGGCGGCTTGAAAAGCGCTCGACAATTGATCACAATTCCCGAAAAACAAGAACGGGCTACAGGTCTTTTCATTGATGATCAGTAAGCGTACAGCTGTCTGCGGTCTCTTTCTGTTGCTCGGCCTGACCCTGCCCTTCCGTCTCGCGGCACAGGAATATCCGCCCGATGCGTCCCGTGGCAAGGCGGTGTACGAACGGCATTGCCTAAGCTGCCACGGCGTACAAGGGCGAGGCGACGGGCCAAATGCGGTCTTGCTCACCATCGCGCCGGCCAACTTCCATCGGCCCGGTTCGTTTTTGAAATCGGACGAAACGCTCTTGCGAATGATTGAGCACGGCGGCGTCTACAGCCCTATGCACGCCTGGCGTGGCAGGCTTACCGACGGGGAGATGCAGGACGTGCTTGCCTACATCCGGCTCCTATCCCAAGACGCAAGCTAGGCCCCTGAATCGTCCTGCCAACACGTCGTTCATACGACGACTCAGCGGCATGGAAGGGTTCTGTGATTCGGTGAACGAGAAAGCAGAGCACGAGAGAGAGATCTC
>DASTQY010000406.1:0-6268 GCA_035761525.1 Nitrospira sp.
GTACAGCGTGCTCGGAGTTGATGCAACCTGGGATCTGGCTTACTGGGAAAGGGGGCAGGGCCTCGGTGTGCAGTCGCTACCACAAGCTCCTGCCAAGGCAAAACACCACAGGATCGACGAGGAGTGGTCCGAAGGCGCGGGGGCTTGCACTCCGCTACAGGTGATGGGTCAGTGCATAACGAATAAGGGCCGACGTCGTCTTCAATTGGAGCTTCGACAGCAGTCGCATTCGGTAGGTACTTACCGTTTTCACGCTCAGATCGAGGGCCACCGCAATTTCAGTGACCGATTTCCCGCCACCGATCATCGAGAGCACTTGCAGTTCTCGATCCGACAGCAACGTGTGAAGCGGCTTGCCTCCAGACTGGATGGGCATGGCTTCGAGCCGCTGCGCCAATGAAGGTGTCACATACTGATGTCCTGCGAGGACGGTCTTAATCGCTGTATCAAGTTCTTGTGGTGCCGTGTCCTTGGTCACATACGCGGACGCCCCGCTTTTCAACGCGCGAACAGCATATTGCTCCTCAGGATGAAAACTGAGTACGACGATGGGTAGAGCGGGGCGGAGTGTTTTTATTTTTTTGAGGACATCGAGTCCATTGGTATCCGGCAGATTTATATCGAGCACCACGAGATCCCAGGCGGCCTGCTGTACCTTGGAAAGCGCCTCCTGACCAGTTCCGGCCTCCGTCACGTCGAGTTGATGGAAGGCGTCCAGCAGCATCTGCCTGAGTCCGACTCTGACGATGGCATGATCGTCAACGAGAAGTATCTTGAGCTTGACGCCTTGCTGATCCGGTAATTCAATCGACTGCGACTGCGGGAGCGAAGCGGGTTGGTTGGTCAACATTAGGGTGGATTTCCATGCATGATCAATAGGACTGTCTCGGGCGACACTGTAGCGAAATTCGACTAGAAAGTGAACAACACAATTTGCGTGTAAGTTATCTCCTACAGCGTTTCGTGTAGGGGCTCACGTGGGACATTCAGCGCCGTTCTTCTTTGAACACTGGTACAGGGTCGCTCTTCATAGGCAACGACAATGTGACTTCCGTGCCTGCGCCGGGAGCACTCACAATTGAAACGCTACCGCCGACGAGTTGGACTCGTTCCTGCAGCCCCCGCAGACCCAGCGAGCGGCCCTGTTTCCACTGGTCCGGCGTGAACCCACGTCCGTCATCCCCAATGGTCAACACCATCTGACCTTCTCCCGCCGTCAGTCGCATTGAGGCCTTTGATGCCTGGGCATGCCGCATGACGTTCGTCAGGAGCTCCTGGGCCCCGCGAAACACGGTGGTGGCCAATGCCAAATCAGGGGACACATCCCGAGCGGATGAATCAATCATCAGATCGCACGGCCAGCCCGTACGTTCATGAAACGAGGCGGCGAGCCATTCCAACGCCGCAACCAGGCCGAGGTCGTCTAATACGCCAGGCCTCAACGACGCGGCCGTTGCCCGAACGGACTTGATCAGTCCGTCAATAGCGTGAGCCATGCCCATGGTCTTGGCTTTGATGCCGGCGACATCAGGCACCTTTTTCACACGAGACATTTCCTTGGTCAGCCAGGCCACATCAAACTTCAAGCCGGTAAGTGCCTGGCCGAACTCATCGTGCAACTCGCGCGCCAAGCGCCGTCGCTCAATCTCCTCCGCTTCAGTCAATCGGCCAGTCAGGTCTCGAAGCTGCTCGTAGGCCTCCTTCAGAGCCCGTTCGGCCTGTTTGCGCTCGCTGATGTCACGGAGAAACGCGCTAAACACTTTCCGGCCTTCGATCGTCAAGGCGGTGACGGAGAGTTCAATGGGAAATTCGCTCCCATCCTTATGCAGCGCAGAAAGTTCGACGCGCCTATTGAGGATTCGCCCGTGACCCGACGACAGAAAGTGCTGCAGTCCATTGCTGTGAGCCTCGCGGTAACGAGTCGGCAGGATCGTATCGCTCAACAATTTGCCGCTGATTTCACGTTCCTGATAACCGAAGATTGCCGCCGCTTGCGAATTCCAACCGGTTATGATTCCCCGTTCATCCATGGTGACGACGGCATCCAATGCCGACTCGACGATGGCCCGCGTCCGTGCTTCGCTCGCCTGCAATGCCGCCACAGCTTGCTTCCGCGCAATGGACGCCGCAAGGCCGTTGCAGACGGACTCAAGCGTTTGGCGGATAGGCTCCGAAATGATCTCGCAGCTGAAAAGGCCCAGGACGCCAAACACCCGGCCTTCGACCATCAAGGCAAATCCGGCAAACGCATGGAGTCCATGTTCACGCATCCACTCCTTGTTCGGCAATCGATCGTCGTGCAGCACGTCATTGGTGAAAAGTGCCCCGTCGCCTTGAGCGATGCGGCCGATCTTCAGCGCTCCGAGGGGGACACGACGATATTCCCCATTCAGATTAGTCGACAACCCCGAACTCGCATGCAAATGCAGGCACGTGGTGCGGTCGAGACATGACGACGCCTTGTAACAATCCGCGCAGAGATCTCCGGGCTCGAGCAGCCACACGCGGGTGAATGCTGCGCCCAAATGCTCCACGGCGGCATCCGTGCAGCGTTGCAGCAGGCAGTCCAGCGGCTCGTCATGGTTCAACAGCAGACTGACCTCAGCGGCAAAGGCGGCACATTTGGCACGCTCCTGTAGCGCCTGTTCGGCCATTTTTCGCGCGGTGATGTCGCGGGCGATGGCCTCCACGCCGACGAGTTGCCCCTCCACCAGACGCAATCGCACATGCTGGCCAAACCAGACCTCCTCCGCTGTCTTGGTCATGGCAGGAAACTCATAGTAGGTGCTGGGCACTTGCGCCAACAGCTGGTCTTTGTAAAATTGCTGGGCCCGATCCCGAGCATCCTCGCGAATCAGTTCGAGGTAGTGCTTACCCAGCAATTCCTGCTCCTCGTAGCCCATGAGGGCGCAGGCAGCAGCATTAACAAACGTAAACCGGCCGTCTACTCCGGCCGTATAAATGATGTCGGTCGCTTGAGACACAAGAGAACTGTATCGTGCTTCGGATTCGCCTAACGCTTCTTCCGTCCGCTTGCGGGCGGTCATGTCGATTTCAATGCCGGCCATTCGTACCGCCGCACCCAGCGCGCTGCGCTCGATCACGCGTCCCCTGCTCAAGATCCAGGTCCATTCATTGGCACGCGTTTGCACCCGCATCTCGGCCTCAAATTCGGGTGTTTCGCCGCGAAGACAGGCATTGAGATTCATTTCGACCATCGAACGATCGTCCGCATGAATCCCGTTCAAAAGGGAAGAGACGTGCGGCGCCATTTCATGGACGGCAAACCCTCTGAGCTGCGCCCACCGCTCATTGAACGACACAGCTCCGGTGGCGATCTGCCAATCCCACGAAGCCAAACCCGCGCCGTGGAACGCCATTTCGAGCCGCTCCTGACTGGCCCGCAGCGCAGCCGTACGCTCGGCCACCCGCCGCTCAAGCTCGTGGTGGGCTCGTTGCAAGGCTTCTTCCGCTCGTTTGCGTTCGGTGATGTCATCGGCGATGCCGGCGATCCGACAGACCGATCCGGAACTATCATGGATGGGAAAGGCCCGATCACGTATCCACCGCATCGAGCCGTCAGGCCTGATGATGCGATATTCCTCATCGTAGGTCGCCGTCATTTGTTTGGCGAGCGCGGCCTCCAAGACACGTTGCCGATCATCGGGGTGAATCGCCTCCAGCCAGGATCGCGGCGAACGATAAAGACTCTCGCATGAGCGCCCCCAGATGGACTCATATCCCGGGCTCACATAGAGGACGGCATTCTTCGCCGTATCGCTCAGCCAAAACACCTCTTGGATATGCTCGGTGACCTGCCGGAAGTGCTCCTCAGTCTCCCGCAACGCTGTCTCGATTTTATTGCGTTCTGTGATATCAACCGCCACCCCTCCAATCAGCGCCAGATTCCCTTCCTCGTCGACGATTGGAAACTTGCTCACCAGGCTTTGATGTAATCCATCCTTGTAGGGGGCGGTCTCGACTGCCACCACCGCCTTGGCGGTGGCCCTCACCTGTGCATCGTTGGCTTGGAACTGAGCGGCAGTGTGGTCTGGCAGGATTTCACAATCGGTCTTTTCTCGCCAATCCTCCAGACGGACGCCGAAGGCATGGGTAAAGGCATCATTGAAATACAGATATCGGCCCTGTATGTCCTTAATCCAAGCAAGAGCAGGCAGGTGGGTCATGAATGCAGCGAAGAGGCGATCGCTTTGCCGCCTCGCCTGATCAGCCTCATTCATCCTGCGGGCGGTTCCCCAGAGGAGAGCGGCCAAGGTCACCGTGGCTGTTGTGGCGAAGATGGCCACACCCATGTCCGTGCCATACCACCCTTGGCGCTCCCCATACAGCCGAATCCATCCGAGCGCCGGCAGGATCACGAAGACGCCGGGTAGCACGCGTCTCAGCATGTACCCGCCGGCTTGATTACTGTTGATCACGGCCATGAGTCCCTTGGCCGGCTCCAACGCCAATGCGCCTGCGCCAACCAGCATGAGGGTCAGCGCGGTATGTAAGGCCATAGGCGTGGACGGACCGACCCCGTAAAGGAATCGCTCCTGATAGAGATACCCGAGAAACGCCAGGAACCCCAAAAAGGTTGCACCCAAAGAGAATCCGTCGCTCACACCCACAAGACGGCCCTGTGAGAGTATCTTCAAGGCAAGCGCCAGACCAAGCAACAGAAAGCAGACGGCCGTGTTGATGCCCATCCGCCCTGGTATTGATGGCCCGACCGCTTCAAGCGGCTCATAAAGCACCCACTGATCGACGCTCAGATCGACCATAAGAAGATATTCAAGACCCGTGGCCAGGCCGATGATCGCGGTCACCGCAGCAGCTCCGCCCGCAACGAACCGCACGTGCTGTCGAGGCGTTCTCATTGATGCGGCCAACAAGCTGATTCCTGAAAAGACAAACGCGATCGCTGCATTGGGCATCATGGGGATCAAACCGGGAGCTAGGCTTTTGAGATCCGTGCTGTTCACGGCCCAGCCAAAGAGGACGAGCGCGCCCACTTCAAGCGACAGGAGGCCCGCCAATGGAGGGAGAGGGTGTACGAAACGCGAACGAAGTGCCGTCAAGAGAGTCACATCAACTCGCGTATCAGAGGTTGGCGAAGGATGAAAGGAAACATGAGGATTGTCAAGATAAGGGTCCTTCTGTAGGTGCCTATATGACAACCGCTGAACATCTGCGGCAAAATTCGGGCTCCTCCGGGTCACCCTATGGCCATGTTGCGATTCACTTCGCGCATGAATCACCATAAGGCTCGCTCTGGAGAAAGACTCGGGGCACCCTGTCGATTTTGACGACCCAAGACGACTATGTTCTGTCAGGGCATTGATCACCACCCCGGAGGGAGTCATGAAATATATGTGTCTAGTCTATGTCGAGGAGACGATTCTCAACGCGATGCCGAAGAAGGAGCGGCAATCGCTCTCGGATGAATCGATGGCCTACTGTAACAATCTGATCAAGATGGGACAGTGTCTTGCTGCCTCGCCCCTCCACCCCGTAGAGACTGCCGCAACGGTGCGCGTTCGCAACGGTAAGGCGTCCACCACCGACGGCCCCTTTGCCGAGACAAAGGAGCAGCTGGGTGGATTTTTTCTGCTCAATGTGCGGGATCTGAACGATGCGATTCGGATGGCATCGATGTTTCCCGCGGCCCGCTATGGCAGCATTGAGGTGCGGCCTATGAAAGAGGACGGCTGTGCCTGAACGGCCTGACAGTGCCACTCCATTGAATGTGTCGTCGTCATCATCCTCTACAGGAAGGGAAAGGAGTCATCTATGAGCCGTGTACGGGTCCTGGTGGGAACAAAGAAAGGCGCATTTATATTGACGGCGGACGGCAAGCGAAAACAGTGGGACATCAACGGCCCCCATTTTGCCGGTTGGGAAATGTACCACCTCAAAGGATCGCCTGCCGATCCAAATCGGTTGTATGCCTCGCAGACCAGCAGCTGGTTCGGGCAGATCATTCAACGCTCCGATGACGGCGGCAAGACATGGGAGACGCCCGGCGGTGAGAAGATGCCTGGTGCGTATGACCCTCCCGGGGGACTCAGTAACAAGTTTGTCTACGACACATCCTCTGAATCCGGCAAACCTCTTACAACCCACCAGTGGTATGACGGAACCCAACGTCCATGGGAATTCAAGCGGGTGTGGCACCTCGAACCATCGCTGACCGAGCCTGACACCGTCTACGCTGGGGTTGAGGACGCGGCCTTGTTTCGCTCGACCGACGGAGGGAAGACGTGGC
>DASTQY010000407.1:0-3076 GCA_035761525.1 Nitrospira sp.
ATGATCGTCGCCCTTATCCTTCTTGTCTTGCTCACGAGTGGCTGCATTATGATCGACACCGACCTACAGTTGCCGGATGAGACCGTGAAACCCATGCTGACCGGCGAAGATTGCGTCGGCATCTACTTTGGAATTGGTATCGGCACCGTGCGGATGACCGAGGCCATGAAGACGTATCACAACGTCCAACAAGAACGCCAGACACCTTTGGGTCCCGAGAAGGGCATTGTTCGCGGCGCGCTGCTGATCCGCCGCATTCACTCGGTTGTCTTGAAGGATGTGGGGACGCTCGGCTTCGGGCGACGGTGCCTCGAAATCAAGGGTGAACCGTGAGATGGTCCGGAGAAACACCCACCCGCCCTGGTTGGTATTGGTACGGGCCCACCCCTAAAGCCTCGCCCTCAACTGATAGGTCGGCCAAAAGGTTGGTCGCAGGCCATCGAGAAAGCAGCGCAAAGGAGATGTCATGCGGTATGGACTGATTGTGGTTTTTATAATTCTAAGTCAACTCGACGCCAGCGCGGCGCGTGCAGGGCGGGTTGAGGACCGCGAATCACTACGGAGGCTCCCCGGGGTAGAGGTAATCGTAGAGAAATTCTTGTCGGAGGAAGAAGTTGCTGGCTTTTCACAGGATGGGATCCGCAAAGAGGTCGAACTGGTTCTTCAGTCGAACGGGGTAAGACTTCTCAGTGCATCAGAACGACTCAAGACCGCCTCGGCTCCCTTTCTTTACGTGAAGGTCAATCCCATCAAAGACCCCAGTGCAGGAACCTACTGTTTAGCCATAGAAGTCGAACTTCACCAGGCAGTGTCATTGCTGAACAGACCGGAACAGCAAATGTCCGCGCGGACATGGAACAGAGCGCAGGTTGCAATAATCGGCGAGCAAGTAACAGGTCGAGTTACCGAGGCGATTGAGCCCTTAATAAAGCAATTTGCCAATGACTTTCTTACTGTCAATTAGCACATAGAACGAAGGAGCGCGCTCTAATGATCGCCGCCATCTCCTCCCGGAAATCAACTGAACAGATCGGGCCAACAATGATGAGAAATCCGTCACGCGGCAGATTGAACATGCAAAACTATATGCCACAAAAACGGGCAACTACGCTGCTCTACTGCCTGAGACGCTCCCTCCGCTCAATTCACCCAAAGATGGCTCCGTTGAATCTAGTGTCCCCAACGGGGATTAGAGGGATTTTGTAACGGTCCTGATAGCACATGGGGTATTCCTTTCCAGGGGTTTGTGAATGCCACATGACCTGCGGTTTACGAGTGTCACAGAAGACAGGGCGCCGCCGTCAGCGGGAAGTAAGGCCAGGAAGCTCTTGAAACGACCATTCCGAAAAACGAAACCTAGGCGGTGTGGTAGCCAGCTCTCCTTCCATTCAGCGAGCACACACCCCCCGCGTCTTCGTTTTCTTATTGCCTATGACACATGAGCAACCCTACCATCGCCTCCTCTGAGAGATCCAACTGGTACATGAACAATCGGTTTCCCAGCACAGTTCGCCGGTCTTGCTATGTGGGCATGATCATCCTACTGCTTTTTTTGGCCCTGTTCTCAGTGGCTGAATTGGCGTACAGGGTGCGTGTCGATGGCGGCGTGAAAAAGGCAACTCGCAACCTGCTTGGATATGTGCGCGATGTGCCGTACTCCAACTTGGGCACAGGCCATTGGGTCATCTATGATGATCAGTTGGGATACCGACTCAATCCGAATCGATCAGGCATCAATTCGCTCTCTGTCCGGCACGGGGAAATTATCAATCCCAAGCCTCCCGGCAAATATAGAGTGTTGGTGTTGGGAGATTCCATTCCATGGGACAAACTCGGGTTTGTGGATTATTTGACTGAACTGCTGAGTAAAGAGGCGGACATCGAGGTTATTAATGCTGCGGTGCCTGGATACACGGCTTATCAAGAGGTGATATTTTTCAAAAGCTATCTACAGCAATCGGAGCCAGACCTCGTCATTTGGACCTATTGTTTGAATGATAACCATAAATTTCTTCATCGCTTTGACGAGCAGGCGAAAATGCTTTGGACGAACGAGGCAATTGAAAGCCTGACACCCACATCTTCCTTGACAAAGCTGGTGAGCCGTTCCTACATCCTGAGCGAGTTGAGACTCAGGATCAGTACAATAGCAACAATACAGCAAGCATGTCGCTTCCCTTGGGAGTGCGTCCCGGACTTTAACATTGCCTGGAAAGATGAACCGTGGACTCAGTATGAGGCGTATCTCGTTGAGATGGAACGCCTTATAGAGCAAATACATAGCCGCTTATCTATTGTTATTTTTCCGTATGAGCCTCAGCTCGAACAACACGGTCGCGTCCAAGATCAAAGCATAGAATATCTATCGAAGCCACAGAGGCAGATGAATGCCTTGTGCCGGAAATATGATGTGCTCTGTATGGATTTGTTCCCCGCCTTTCAGGAGAAGTATGGGAACGGCATCAAACTATTCAGGGATGGTATTCATCTAAATAAGGAGGGACATGAATTGACGGGGGCGCTAATCTACACCTTCCTTCGTGAGAAAGATCTCGTGCCGGTCAGTCGTTGAGAGAAGGTACACCTCGCTTCAGCTTTCGGTCTGCCTCCCTTTCCTGACGGATTTGACAAGTGTCTTGCTGTTAACGCGATCCAGTTTGGGAAAACCCTACTGAAGTATTGCGGAACTTGCGACGGCTGTTAAATCCCAGAGGGAGAATCGTGTTGGCTCTTCAACCTCGTTTTCAGGGTGCCATAAACGAGGATACTACTCAGGCTGGTCATGACATGCTAGAGAAGTTAAAAGAAGCAGGCTTCTCACAGGTCCAGCTAGAGATGAAACCCATGAAGCCAGTCTCCGTTGCCTATGCGGTGGGCATCAATGACGTGTGATGCAGTGTATGCGGGCAGCATGTCTCATCAAGCACGCGCACTCCAATACCGATTGCGATATAAAATCAGTCGATCTAGCCTACAACCGATTGCACGCAATCAGACCCGCGCGGATGTGCCATTCAAGGAAAGGAAGTGCGTATGGCTAAGCTCGTGTTCGGAATGAACCAGTCCCTGGACGGCT
>DASTQY010000408.1:0-3390 GCA_035761525.1 Nitrospira sp.
TTGAGCACGTCTTAGCGGCGCTCGCAGGCTTGAACGTCGATAATGCCTATGTCGATATAGACGCCAGCGAAGCGCCGGTCATGGACGGTAGTTCAGCCCCCTTTGTCCGATTGATTGAATCGGCAGGTGTGGTGTCTCAGAACCGACTCCGATCCTTTTTGAAGATTACAAGACCCCTCGAGATCGTCGACGGATCGCGACGCATCCGAATTGAACCAGCTTCCACCCCGCGAATTACCTATACGATTCATTACGACCATCCCTTGATTCAAACGCAAACCTACGCGTATGAACACTCCTCCCGTGCGTTCGCGTCTGATATCGCCGGAGCCAGGACGTTTGGATTTTTGCAAGAAGTAGAAGCGCTGTGGGCCCGGGGGTTAGGTCGCGGGGGGAATCTCGAGAATACCGTCGTCCTTTCGCAGGACGGGATTCTCAATGAATCCGGCCTTCGTTTCACCGACGAATTCGTCCGTCACAAGGTGCTAGATTTGATTGGTGACTTCTCGCTTCTGGGGCTGCCCTTCATTGGCCATTTGATTGCGGACCGCTCAGGACATGCCCTCCATACGCGTCTGGTGAAACAGATTCTCGATCACCCAGAATGTTGGGTGCTTTTGAATGCCGACCATTCAGCCATTCAAGCCGAAGCGAGTCTGTCTCTCTCCACACCTGCCCCGAGATCTTCAGCCGTCGCCCTGCACGCGTCCTAGATCGTTATTCACTCGTGCGTTCTTTTTGATCTCTAACGGAATCTGTTTCGGCAGATCAATCGATAACGTCGGGAGCGAGTGGCCTCGCCCCCGACGCTAGAATCGAGGCGGGAGTTACTTCTTTTTCTTCTTCGCTGCTTTCTTCGTCGCCAAGACGCTCACCTCCCTTCTCAACACTCAGGAGCCTTTACAAGGCCGTCGTTTTTACGCATGGCTCAACACATCTTCAACGGCCTCGAAGGTGTTGGGGCCGACTTTGCGAAAGCGCTTATCACGCTTTAGCGATGTCGCCACAGACGTGAGCGGCGTTTTGCCCTTGATGTGCAAACCGCCCTCAAGCAGCCGCTGAACGAGTTCCTTGGCATGCATGGCCCGGTTTGCTTCACGCAACACCTGATAGGCCGCTTCCGGTACGCTCTTCCCGGCATATTTACTCCGTCCTAAAAGGATTTCCCGTGATTGATCCGTTACTTCGACGGGAAGGATACGACTGCCCTTCTCGTCTGCGATGAGCAATGACGCCGCGTTGAACAACTTCGTTTTGTCTGCCTCCACCCGATGGAGGGTGTCCGCCAGTTCCAGGTATTTCTTGATGGTCGCGATCTCGTCGTCCAGGCGACGACGTTTCTTTTCGAGGTCTTGAAGTCGGTTCCTGTAGGCGCTGATACGCTGTTCAAGGCCGACCAAAATATCGGTGAGTTCTTCCAAGGAAAGCTCCCTCGGCAAGCATGCTTGCTTTATATGCTTGCTTGCATAAGAAGTCAATGCCCGGCGAAGAAGAAAAGGCTTGTGTCTATGCAACTGTAAACTGAATGGTGGAACGCATGTTAAAATGGGGGCAATGCCACCTCAAGACGAGGCTGTCACGACCGCACGCCTGCTCTCTGTTGCCGTAGACGCATGCAAATCGGCGGGAGGCCTGCTGCTGGACTATGCCCGGTCCGGATTTCAGGTAGAACACAAAAACGCGATTGACCTTGTGACTGATGCCGACCGCGGCGCCGAACAATGCATCGTAGACCATATTCGCGCGCATTTCCCGACCCACAGCACTCTCGCCGAAGAGCGAGGAATCGACGCACCTCTCACATCGCGCTACCAGTGGATCATCGATCCATTGGACGGTACGACTAACTTCGCCCATCGATTCCCGGTCTATGCAGTTTCAATCGGGGTTGAATGGAACGGTCGAGGAGTCGTGGGGGTGGTGTACGATCCTACTCGAGACGAACTATTCACCGCGGAAGCCGGACACGGCGCGTACCTAAACGGCCACCCGATGACGGTTTCGAAGACAACCCAATTGGACGGTGCCCTGATGGTCACTGGGTTTGCTTATGACATTCGCGACACGGCCGATAATAACCTGAACCACTTTGCACGGTTCGCCTTGAAGGCACAGGGTGTGCGGCGAACAGGGAGCGCAGCGCTGGATCTGTGTTATGTAGCCGCGGGCCGATTCGATGGTTTTTGGGAGGTGAAGTTGAGCCCCTGGGACATGGCGGCGGGCGTCGTCATCCTTCGAGCAGCTGGCGGACGCGTTACAGACCTTCGAGGTCACGAGCACTCGATCTACCAGTCCGAGGTCGTGGCGAGTAACGGTCGGATTCACGATGAAATGCTAGCCGTGATCAGCGAAAGCCTCTCTTCCTAACCTGTTTCGAAGGCTCTGGTCGCAGATGATTTGGCATGTACAGCGCGATTTGCCCTACGTTATGATGGGCCCATAACAGAAGGAGTCGACGATGGCCAGCACTATCCCTCCATCAGGATCCTCGAAGGGCAATCCACAATCGGCGGGAGCGGAATCGACCTCGTGGGACGTCGAGCTATTGCACGTCTTGGTCAGCCGGAACGGTTCGCAAGTCGAAGCTCAATGGTCGATACATCCTCAACTGAAGCAGGATCTCTTGCCGCATGAGTGGCAGGAAGTCACCGATCTGATGGGAAAGGTATCCGGCATCGTCGGAAACCGCTTCTCACAGGTGCTGGCTCAGGCCGATCCTGAGACTCCGACCAACGCCTGACGCGGAATCAATCCAAGCCAATCACTTCTATCATTCACTTCTATCATTGGAGCGCCGCATGGACACCTATTACCACCCGCACGATCTCGGCAAGTTTAGCGACATGGAAAAGGGCAACAAGCCACTATGGGACAAGTTCATGAGTTACTACAGCGCGGTGTTTGCCGAGGGCGCGCTGACCGAGCGCGAAAAGGCGCTGATCGCGCTGGCAGTCGCCCACACCGTGCAATGCCCCTATTGCATAGATGCGTACACGCAGTCGTCACTCGAGAAGGGGTCAAACGTAGAAGAAATGACTGAAGCCATTCACGTAGCCTGCGCGATACGAGGTGGGGCATCTCTTGTTCACGGGGTACAAATGCGCAACGTGGCCGCGAAGCTGTCAATGTGAGGAAGGATTCAGCATGTCTGCCCTCTCCCTAGAGATAGGGATGTTCCGGAATGGCCAATGTGAAGTACCTCCCCCGTTCTTGATACAAGACTCGTCTCGAGGTGAGATCGGCTAAGATCGGTTCTATCTCAGCTTGGCTTGTGCCCGGGTGGGCAGCCACCGCCACAAGTTGCTCCACAGTCTTGGGTGCCTCATTGCACATCTCTATGACCAGGGCGGCCACGCCGTCGTAGCGCCGCCGCGTGGGCGCTTTTGGATT
>DASTQY010000409.1:0-3740 GCA_035761525.1 Nitrospira sp.
ACGATCGGATCCAAAGAAGGTCTCGCCCATTTGTCGCTGGCCATGATCGGTCCGGGGGACGTTGTGCTGACGCCGACACCGACCTATCCCATCCACATGTACAGCTTTGTGATTGCCGGAGGGGAAGTGCGCGGAATTGAATTGAGGCAGGATAGCGATTTCTTTGATGACCTCCAACGCGTCTACCGCCAGACCTTTCCCCGGCCGAGGATTCTCGTCATCAACTTTCCGCATAATCCGACGACGGCCATCGTGGACCTCGAATTCTTCAAGAAGATCGTCGCGTTTGCCAAGGAACACCACGTCATTGTCATTCACGACCTCGCTTACGCGGATCTTGTGTTTGACGGTTATCGGGCGCCAAGCTTTCTACAAGTGCCTGGTGCCAAAGACGTGGGCGTCGAGTTCTATACCCTGTCGAAAGCCTACAATATGCCGGGATGGCGGGTCGGATTTTGTGTCGGCAATCGGGAGGTCGTAGGGGCGCTAGCGAAAATCAAGAGTTATCTAGACTATGGCATTTTCCAGCCGCTGCAGATCGCCAGCGTCATTGCCTTGAACGGTCCGCAGGACTGTGTGAAGGAGACGGTTCAACGCTATCAAAAACGCCGTGATGTTCTTGTCGGAGGACTAAACCGCATCGGCTGGAACGTGAACAAGCCGCTCGCGACTATGTTTGTGTGGGCGAGGATTCCACTGCCATATCGCCATATGGGATCACTCGAATTTTCCAAGTTACTGCTGCGAGAGGCCAAAGTCGCGGTCTCACCCGGCGTTGGCTTCGGAGAAGGCGGCGATGAATACGTACGCTTCGCGCTTGTTGAAAATGAGCACCGGACAAGACAAGCCGTTCGTGGGATCAGGAAGGCATTGAAGCTCGAAGGAGGAGAGGCGTGATCTCGCGGGTGGGCGTTGGCATTGTCGGCTTTGGCACCGTAGGTTCGGGCGTGGCCAAAATACTCCTTGAGAATGCAGCCCTCATTCGCCGCCGAGTCGGCGTGCCGATCGAGTTGGTTCGAATCGCCGATCTGGACACGACCCGCGATCGCGGCATGGCCCTGCCGGCCGGGGTCTTGGTGAAGGACGCTAAGCAGATATTGGCCGATCCCGCCATCGACATCGTAGTTGAATTGGTGGGAGGATACGATTTCGCCAAGCGTCTCATTCTTGATGCCATCGACGTTGGGAAAAGCGTGGTGACCGCAAACAAGGCTCTTCTGGCGCTTCACGGGGAAGAGATCTTTGCGGCTGCCTCCCGGAAAGGTATCGACATTGGATTCGAGGCCAGCGTCGGAGGCGGAATTCCCGTCATTCATGCGCTCAAGGAAGGGTTGGCGGCGAACTCGATCCAATCCATCTATGGCATCATCAACGGCACGTCGAATTATATTCTCTCCCGCATGACGAACGAGGGGAAGGGGTTTGGCGAAACGTTGGTGGAGGCGCAGAAAGCGGGATATGCGGAGGCGGATCCGGCGTTCGATGTGGCGGGTACGGATAGCGCACACAAACTCGCGATTCTGGTCAACCTGGGGTTCGGCACGCCGGTCAACTTCAAGGATCTCTACACCGAAGGCATTACTCACATCACCGAGTACGACATCGCCTACGCGCGGGAATTCGGCTATACGATCAAGCTGTTGGCGATTGCGAAGCTCGTTGACGGTGAAGTCGAGGCGCGCGTCCATCCCACCATGTTGGGCGACGAGTCACCGTTGACCAAAATTGAAGGCGTGTACAACGCCATTCAATTGGTGGGCGATGCCGTCGGCGACGTGGTCTTGAGCGGACGGGGAGCGGGGGATCTGGCGGCAGGAAGCGCAGTGGTCAGCGATATCATCGCGGGTGCCCGCAATCTCCTCAAGGGCGCGGCAGGTCGCGTGCCAGCGGCTTCCTTTCAACCGAATGAGCGGCGGCCACTTCGTATGCGGCGGATGGAGGAAATACGGTCGCTGTACTACTTGCGTTTCATGGTCACCGATCGTCCGGGCGTATTGGCACAAATCGCAGGTGAGTTGGGACGATATGGCATCAGCATCGCCTCGATGTTGCAGAAAGGGCGTCGGGAGGGACAGACCGTTCCCATTGTCATCAAGACTCATACGGCGACAGAGCGTGACGTTCAGACCGCGCTCAGTCACATCAATCGGCTGTCGTTCATGTCCGAGCCCACCACTCTCATCCGCATCGAGGGCAAGGACGAATAAGTCATGACTCGCTGGCGCGGCATCATTGCAGAATACCGAAAATTCCTTCCCGTCAACGATCAGACTCCCATCGTCACGCTTGATGAAGGCAATACGCCGTTAATTCAGGCGGCCAGGCTTGCCAAGAAGATCGCCCCAGGAATCGACCTGTATTTGAAATTTGAGGGAGCGAATCCGACCGGATCGTTCAAGGACAGAGGTATGACGCTGGCGATTTCAAAGGCCGTTGAGAATGGCGCCCGCGCCGTCATCTGTGCCTCCACAGGCAACACGTCAGCATCAGCGGCGGCCTATGGCGCCCGGGCCGGATTGGCGGTCTATGTGCTGATCCCTGCCGGGAAAATCGCCATGGGAAAACTCTCGCAAGCCATGATGCACCAAGCGACGGTCATCCAAGTCGACGGAAACTTCGATCAGGCCCTCTCGATCGTGAAAACGCTCTCCGCCGCACATCACATCGAACTTGTAAATTCTCTGAATCCATTTCGTATCGAGGGACAAAAGACCGCAGCCATGGAGGTGTGCGATCAATTGGGCGATGCCCCGGCGGTCCATGTCCTTCCGGTCGGAAATGCCGGCAATATCACTGCCTATTGGAAAGGCTACAAGGAATATCGTGCAGCCAATCAAAGCCGGAGTCTCCCGCGGATGATCGGATTTCAGGCAGCCGGGGCCGCACCCATCGTGCTCGGTCGGGTCGTTGAGAATCCTCAGACCGTGGCGACCGCAATCCGGATCGGCAACCCCGCCAGTTGGCAGGCAGCGGTTGACGCGGTGAAGGAGTCATCCGGGGCGATCGATTCCGTGACCGACGAAGAAATCCTTCAAGCCTATGTTGCGGTAGCCGGTACGGAAGGAGTGTTTTGCGAACCCGCCTCGGCGGCCTCCGTGGCCGGCGTGATGAAACTGAGCCGTCAAGGTCGGTTGCGCGAGGGCGAGACGGTCGTATGCACGCTCACGGGTCATGGCTTGAAAGATGCCGACACGGCCATCAGCGTATCGGTCAAACCGCAAACCGTCAACGCAACAACGGAGGAAGTGGCTCGACTTCTGAAGGTGTAAGGCACGATGCGAGTGTGTGGTCGATGAAATATGTGATTCTGCATGCCGAGGGAATGTCCGACCATCCCCGGCAGGAACTAGCCGGCAAGACTCCACTTCAAGCCGCCTCCACTCCCCACCTTGATCGATTGGCCGAGCAGAGCGAACTGGGTCTCCTCACGGTCGCTCTGGACAATGGCCGTCATGGTAGCGGGCTGACTGGGACCTCCATCCTCGGGTATGAACCCAAAAAGTACTATCAGGGGCCGGGACCATTGGAAGCGGCCAGTTTAGGTGTAACAGTAGGCGAGCACGATGTGGTCTACCGCTGTACCATGGTGACCTTGAAATCTGAAGGTCCGTCGGGCGCCAAGCCCAGCGCGTCAGATATCAAGAAGCTAGGTCCTCACATTGTCATGGATGATGCGACGGCAGGGCTGATTACGAGCGAGGAGGCCCGTGAGCTGATTGACGCGGTCAATGAGCAGCTTG
>DASTQY010000410.1:0-4481 GCA_035761525.1 Nitrospira sp.
AGCGTTGAGCAAGTTCGACTACCGCTTCTGTGCTGTCGGTCCTGATGCGCACCATGAGAATTGACCGTCTCTGACCATCATGGATCGCCTCGGCAGGCTGCACAGTTGCAGCTGGAAAGCTGCGCCCGATGAGTTCGCAAAGACGATCTACGTCGCTTGCGCCAAGAGTGACGTTTTCCGTGTTTAGCAAGTAGACCAGATGTACCGCCTGGCCGATCGCGCTGTCGAGATGACGTGCCGCCACCTCGCGCCCTTCGATAGAGAATGAGGTCTCTTCGCGGATAGTACGCTCTACATCTGCCGCCGTCTGGTCAAAGATTCGTTCAAGCTCTGCATCAGTGCCGCGAGCGGCGTCAACCAAGTGCCTACAGCCCTCGAGATAACCGAGCTTGCGCTCTGCGGGCCACCCCGCAGGAGGAGATACTGCAATTGCACGAAGGTTGGAGATCACATCGGCCATCTTCACAAGGCGCGCTTCTCGTGACTTTAGGGGAATCGCCGCAATGCGCGCTCGTCGCCGCTCCGTCTTGGGCAACGACATGTCATCGGAATTTTCCCTGACGATTTTGGCGACACGATCCCCGAATGTTGCGGCGACGTCTTCATAACTTGTAGACGTATCTTCAACCACATCGTGCAGAAGCGCTGCTAAAGCCACGTCCATGTCAACCCCATCGCTCGCCTGCACGACGAGATCAAGAACCTCAACAAGGTGGTTGAGATAGGGCTCCTGTGCTGCACCTTTCCGCCGCTGATTACGGTGGGCCTCAGCAGCGAAAATCAATGCCTTCGTCAAGCGACGCAACTCAGCGTTCAAGAGCTACCTCAAGCCAACTGCTGCGCAGAGGTCTTTCAAATGGTCATCTGTGGAACGTGCCCAGACACAACTAGTGCGGCCTCAGTAGC
This sequence comes from Nitrospira sp., assembly GCA_035761525.1. Classification (GTDB taxonomy): domain Bacteria; phylum Nitrospirota; class Nitrospiria; order Nitrospirales; family Nitrospiraceae; genus Nitrospira_C. The sequence continues at coordinate 907 of DASTQY010000410.1, forward strand.
CGTCACGACGTCTTGCACCGTGATCCCAGGCGCTGTTTCGAGCAAGGTTGCTCGGCGTTCGGGGAACGCGATTACTGCGAGATCGGTTACAACCAGATCGACTTGTCGTAGCGAAGTTAGTGGAAGCGTGCATTGCTTAACGATTTTCGGCTTGCCCTTTGCCGTATGCTGCATGGCAACAACGACGCGTTTTGCACCCGTTACAAGATCCATCGCACCGCCCATTCCTGGAACCATCTTGCCGGGGATCATCCAATTCGCGAGACGCCCTTGCTCGTCTACTTGCAACCCACCCAGCACAGTCATGTCGACATGACCTCCGCGAATTAGACCGAAGGACATGGCGCTGTCGAAGGTGCTTGCGCCTGGAAGCGCACTTACTGGCTTACCCGCGGCATCGGTGAGGGTAGGATGGGTCATGCCTTCCTCTGGGATGGGACCGGTACCGATGAGCCCATTCTCCGACTGGAAGAATACGCTAACGCCTTCTGGAACGTGGTTCGCCACGAGGGTCGGAATGCCGATACCAAGGTTGACGAGCATCCCCGGCCGAAGTTCCTGGGCAATGCGCTTTGCAATGATGCCTTGTGCGTCCATTAGCTCACTCGTTGGCGACCAGGTAGTCAACGATTGGCGCAGGGGTCACCACGTGATCGGGCGCGATGACTCCGACTGGGACAATATGCTCGGCCGTAACGATGACGGTATCCGCTGCCGTGGCCATCACGGGATTGAAGTTGCGAGCTGTCAGAGCATAGGACAGATTGCCGAGATAATCGGCGAGGAACGAATGGATCAGTGCGAAATCAGCGCGTAACGGAGTTTCGAGAAGAAAGTTCTTTCCATCTACCTCGATATTTCGCTTGCCTTCCTCGACCACGGTGCCAACGCCAGTCGGCGTAAGAATCCCACCGAGACCAAAACCGCCAGCACGGATGCGCTCGATCAGCGTACCCTGTGGTACCAAATCGATGTTCATCTTGCCCGTGATCATTTGCTGTTGCGTCTCGGGGTTGAGGCCAATGTGACTCGCTATGACCCTGGCGATAAGTCCAGCGCTCACCAGTTTACCGATTCCCCTGCCTGGTGCCGCAGTATCGTTGGCAATGACAGTGAGGTTTCGCTTGCCCTGACGCACGATTTCATCGACCAGACGCTCGGGCGTCCCCACGGCCATGAATCCGCCAATCATTAGACTGGCTCCGTCAGGAATCATGGCTACCGCGTCTTCGAGGGCTATCGTCTTCATGGTTCAAACTTACTCGCTTATGGGTAAGCCCAAAGCCCGCCCACGCTTCCGTCTTGCCTTCAAAAACTCCCCATCACGGTATAAGTTAGCATGACTTTCGGGCCCATGCCCCTGAGGATTGAGGAGGAATTATGGTAGCAAGTGCGGAAAAGGTGTCGGGTCTCCCCTCAGCCAAAGAGATGATGGAAAAACTCGCCCTTGCCGAGGCTAAAAAGGCGGAGGAAGCGGCACGTAAAAAAGCCATTGTCGAGGGCGAAAAGAAGGCGCTGCTCGATAACCTGACCAAAGCGTCAGGAGTTTCCGACGATGAGGCTTTGCAGCGTGTGAAAACTATCGTTGAACGTGCTGTGGCGAACGGGCTCACCGAGGTACTCGTCTATCGTTTTCCCAACCAGCTTTGTACCGATCGTGGTCGCGCCATCAACCAACAAGAAGCCGGTTGGGAAACTACTTTGACGGGGCTGCCTAAAGAAATGTATGAGTTTTGGAAGCGCCAGCTTCAGCCACTCGGATATAAGATAAGGTTCCAGATCGTCGATTTCCCAGGTGGCATGCCGGGAGATGTGGGCATCACGCTTAGGTGGGCGTGAGCGGACTGGACAAGCGGGGAAATTTTGCTGCCGCTGCACTTCAGGGCAGCGGGAAGGGGCCTGCGCTCGATAGTGCGAGCGGAGGTCTTGATATTAGTCACGGACCCCGCGCTAGCGGAGTTTCGAGGAGGAAATCATGAATACGCAACCGCACAAGGCGGAATTTGAGCCGACTTCCTTGCTCTGGCCAGTCGATCTTGCGCGAGAGGCGTGGGCATACGGCGTCGATACCTTGCAGCGTAGCATCCTTTTTCTCGACGTACTCCGCGAGAGGGGCAAGGGATATGAGGAGCATGCTGCTAAACTGGCCCCTCATGTCCTGAAATTCGAGTGCGAACTAGTGATGGATGGGCGCAAATTACCGCGACCCGTGAACTACCTTCTCGTCCGCATCACACCCCCAGCTGGCGTCGAAATCGATGAGCGTAAGAGGCCTTTCGTTGTTGTCGATCCTCGCGCCGGGCACGGTCCCGGTATCGGTGGATTCAAAGCGCAGAGCGAAATCGGAGTTGCTTTTCAGGCTGGTCATCCTTGCTATTTCATCGGTTTCCTGCCCGAACCGGAGCCGGGCCAGACGATCAGCGACATCGCATATGCTGAAGCTGCGTTCTTGGAGCGTGTGATTGCACTCCACCCCAAAACCGACGGCAAGCCGGCAGTTATCGGCAATTGCCAAGCAGGCTGGGCAGTCATGATAGTGGCTGCCTTAAGGCCTGAGTTGTTCGGCCCGATCATTGTCGCAGGCTCGCCCCTCTCCTATTGGGCTGGCATGCGGGGCCAGTATCCAATGCGTTACACGGCCGGCATGCTGGGCGGGAGTTGGCTCACGTCTCTGATGGGCGACCTCGGCAATGGGAAATTCGACGGGGCTTGGCTTGTCAGCAACTTCGAGAATCTCAACCCGTCCAATACCTACTGGACGAAGCAGTACAATCTTTACTCCAAGATCGATACCGAGGGGCCGCGCTATCTTGAGTTCGAGCAATGGTGGGGCGGACATGTCCTGCTCAACGCCGAGGAGATTCAATCGATCGTCGACGAGCTGTTCGTCGGCAACAAGCTTGCCACGGCAGAGATTACGACAAAGGATGGCGCTACGCTCGATTTCCGCAACATACGCGCGCCGATAGTTGTGTTCTGCTCCAAGGCTGACAACATCACACCGCCCCCGCAAGCACTGAACTGGATACTCGATCTCTATCGCGACGTCGACGATATCCGAGCGCACGGACAGACGATCATCTATGCAGTGCACGAATCGGCCGGGCATCTCGGCATTTTTGTTTCGGGCTCAGTAGCAAAAAAGGAGCACGACGAGTTCGCGAGCAACATCGATTTGATCGAAATCCTGCCGCCAGGACTCTATGAAGCGGTGATGACGCCGAAGCAATCCGACGACGAGACTGGGGAACTGATCGGCGGCGATTATCTCGTGCGCTTCGAGGCACGAACGTTCGAAGACATCCGTGCGCTTGGCACCAATAGCGAAGAAGATGATCGGCGGTTTGCCACCGTTGCTCGCTTGTCGGAGATCAATCTCGGGCTATATCGAAGTTTTGTTCAGCCCTGGGTTCGGCTCTGGGCGAATGAAGGTGCGGCAAGGTGGATGCGCAAGCTACATCCCCTACGCCTGCAATATGAACTTTTCTCCACTGCCAATCCCTTCATGAGTTATGTCGCCTCCATGGCCGATGTTGTGCGCAAAAACCGCCAGCCGGTTTCCAAGGACAATGTCT
>DASTQY010000411.1:0-6114 GCA_035761525.1 Nitrospira sp.
AGGGCTAGGATTTGAACCAGCTTCGATTTTATTGCCGATCTCTCCGAAGCGTTGTTTATTGCTGACGAATCGTCCAGCCGCCGACTTGAAGCTTCCGGGCTGTTTATTACTTCCGTTTCGACGCTTTATGAAGAATAACGGCACTGTCTTCAAGGTTGATGAAGTAAAGGTTGAGGCCTTTAATAGACTCATCATTTCTCAAGCCCATGAAGCAGTGTTTTCACATGAGCGCTCGGATGAATTAGAACGTGCTTTTAATCAGACTGCTTAGCCCATGAGAAGGGCGAACTGCCGCTTTGGTTTATTTAGTTAACCCTGTGTAAGGTTAAGGAAGCGTCAGGCTCGAAAGTCTCCCAAATAGTCTTTATAGAGACACAAACAATCCTCGATCTCGCGGGCGGTGAGCCGGCCGAACTCTACCGGCAGCTCGCCCGGCTCTAACGTCTTTCGGCGCGCGCCGAGTCCGAGTGCTCCGGCCCCTTTCTTCGTGCCCGAATGCAGATAGACCTTTTCAGGCTCAAGATGCAAATGCGCTCCGATGCGGGTCGCCACGACGTATACGGTGAGCGGGCCGATGTCGGGGATGCCGCCAATCTTCCGCTCGATGAGGCCGTGCAGTTCTTCAAACGATGAACACTTTCGCATCTCTCCGGGGATGGCTTGAAGTCGGCGGTATGCTTCTTCGAGGGCTTGCAGTTTCCGACGATATTCGTGTGGATGCCTGTGACCATCCGGCAGTTTCGAGAGCGCGGCATACTCAATGGCGACGGGGAAACTTTCATTGCGAAAGAAATCCATTTCGGCAGCGGCGGACGTGCGGTGGCGGCTGATGTAATCGTCAATCACATCCGAGAGCGAATGAAATTGGGGACGCGATTGGCGAGCAGAGCGTCGGCGAAGGGCCTCAAGGTCTAAGACAGGTAGTTGTCTACGCATAGCAACATGGCATTTTATTATTTACTCGTTCCATTCGCCATTCTTTAACTTCCTCGAAATAGTAGCGTGCCGATGACAAATTATGGTTTAGCTTGGTCTCAAGTTATGGGTTAACTTACACGAACAGATGAACGCTATAACTAGATTTCTAGTCTCAGCCGCCTTAGCTACCTGCGTCATTACCTCCGGCTGCCGGTCGAAGTCTCAACCGCAGGAGCCGGCGACTGGTAATGCCAACGCATCCGCACCGAGTAAGATACAGAGCACCCTCTCAATCGAGGCCGGGCTTGTTTACAAATCGGGAGACGCTAAGCCCGTCCCTCGGACTGAGTTTTATCTGCTGGACGCTGACGCCGAAAAGATTCTCACGGACGCCAAGATCGAGAAGAAAGGCAGGCTGAAAAATTGGAAAGAGATGGCTCTCGTAAAAGCGTATGCTGCGGCAAAGCTGTGCGTCCACAGATTAACCCGATGCCCCGCACTGAAAGACTCGTGGGATTTGGTGCGGGATGCTGACACCGCCTTGAAGCCGCACATAATCAAAAGTGTGTCCACGGGGTTTGATGGGAAGGCGAGTTTTGAGGCGGCGCCGGCGGGAACTTATTACGTTATGGGAGTCTACCTGCTTGATGAATCATTCGTCGCTTGGAACGTGGAAGTGAACCTGAAATCAGAGTCACAGCAAGTGATTCTCGACCAGAATAATGCTTTGATGATTTTTCAGCCTTCATCATAGTGTCCGCTCACATCAGGTCCCTCTATAGTCATTTAGATTGCTGGTTGAATCGAAAGAAGATTTCCTCATGAACGAGCTAATACCCTGTCCCACCTGCGGCAAGCCTCTCCCGCCGGACTCTATCCTATGTCCTAAATGTCAGACCAGATTGAAAAGGGACAAAACCGGAAAGCATTTTATCGGGCGGCAGCCATCCACACCCAACAATCCTAGAAGCGAAACAGTTCCTCAAAGAGCCATTCCAACGAAGCCGAGTCGGCCCAGAGTTGGGCTAATCATAGTCGGTATTATTCTTGGAGTGGTATTTGTGGCGATGTACAAAAGTTGTGAGAGTTCGAGGCGTGATTTGTCCAGCCAAACACCCTCTGGGGCGTCCACGTCCTCAAATGTATCTTTGGATGTTTCGTCAATCACTCTCAATTATCAAACACGGCAAATGGAAATTCGTGGAACGCTTCGTAATAATGGAAGCTCGAAGCCGGATAGGGTATGGGTTTGGGCATATTTCTTTGCTCCGGCTTCCGAGTATGCTGATGGCAGTTGGTCGGATTCGCCTATCGAGATTGGTAATCCTTTTGCGTCGGGCGATACAGCTACAATCACAGCGACCGGCCATTTCCATTGGTGGGATAATCCACACACGCCTAAGAGTGGCTATTATGCTCGCGTGAGTGTTTCAGCACAGTCGGGTGAAGCGGCGAAAGTACCTTCTGCCCAACGGAATAGAAGTGCCGCCGGCGCTCATTCTGTTCGCGTCATTCAATAATCAAGGAGTCGGTCATGGCTTGGTGCCCTCTTTGTTCCCAAGACCGGCCTATTCAGCGCCAAATATTCGAGAACACCTGTTCTTTCTGTAGGCAGGTGCAGACCTCGCCGCACCACCCGGATTGCCGCGGCCCCGTGGCCGGCGCTTTGGATGTTTGCACCTACTGCAACACACCTCTTTTTGCTAAAGCACTCGACAAATCAACGTATGAGACGCTGGAGGCACGGGAGAGCCAGATCGAGCGCCCTGACACCTCTGCCTGGTCGCTGTTGGAGAGGCACGGCGTAAAAAACATTAGCCCTGAGCGCGCAAAAGTCATCGTGGATTACATCAGGACGGGGAACACCATAAGCGCGATCAAGGAAGTGCGCGGGGCCAACCCTACTTACGACTTGGCGGGCGCAATGAATGTAGTGAAAGCCGTTGGTCGAGAGCTAGGCGTTGAAAAATCCGGAGGCGGCTGCGTAGTCCTGCTGCTTTTTATCCCTTGCCTCATTATCTTGAGCTACCTCGTGGATAAGGTCTGAGGGGCTTGAACGGCGGCCCGACAGCGAATAGCCTTGAGCGCCAATAATCATTTTGCCGCGTGTGTTGGAGGCCCATTATCGGGTGTATCATACTGCCGGTCAGAGGAGAGAAAATCAGAGTAGAGGTGACGGCTAATGAGTAGGTTAGAAAGTGTGCTGGAGGAGGCGCGGAAACTCGCGCCCGAAGAGCGACGGCAGCTCGCCGCCCGACTTCTGGAGGAAGGCGACACCTCCCACGCCGCCCGGCAGGACGAAAGGCTTGAGGTGATGCGCGCCGCCGCCGGCGATGATCTGTTCCTCGCCGACCTGACCGGCCACGATGGAAGATTTCCAGCACGCCGACGGCGACGGGCTGCCCGCATGAGCATCGAGCGTTGGAGCGTGTGGCGCGCGAACCTCGATCCGGTCGTCGGCTCCGAGCAGGGGCTAACGCGCCCGGTACTCGTCATCAGTCAGACTGCCCTCAACGACATCCTCCCGGTCGTCAACGTCCTCCCCATCACGTCGCGCAAAGCCTCGCCCGGGTGTGGGTACCGACCCGGGATCATCTGGGGGGCCACCCCCCGTATGGCCTACGCCTAACCGCACACGGTTACTGGGGACTCCGCGCACGTTAACGCGAACCAGCACGTCACCGACATTCCCCATCTCGTCGTTCAGACGCACTATCACACAACGCAGCCACTCAAAACCTGGAACATTCCCGACGTACTCGACGGTCAAGGGGTAAATCCGGTGAGTGGCATCCTCCGCATCGACAGTCACTACGGAAATGCTCTCCCCGGGTATAAGGTCGAAATTCATGGCAAAGAGCATTACACGCGTGCGCTGATCAACCCCCCATGGAACCGGCGAGTTAAGCTGGAAGGGATCCCGCAGCCACACGGGGGAGCCTAGCGCGATGGCGCGGGTTGAGGACTCTTCACTTATTAGAACGGGGACGCCTGGGACCACGGTGGCGATGAAATGAGCAGTTTGATTACTGTCTAAGCCAGTAAAGTTGCGGCTCGTTGGGCTAAAGATATATCTGGGTTTCGCCGGCGTCACCGTGTAGTTGCCGCCGGCGGGCAGGCCCGGGAAAGAATAATTGCCGGCGGCGTCGCTCGTGGCGGCGCCGGTTCTCGACCCACCGAGCGTGAGCGCCACGCCGCTGAGGGCGTGTCCATTTGTATCCTGCACGCGACCGGTTATACCGAAGCTCTGAACCACGGTGGTCAGTGTGGCCGAATTGTTGGCAGGATTAGGATCAACAGTCGGAGAGCTGACCGAGGCAACGTTAATGATCGTGTTGCCGTCGGGTACTGAGGACACTGTCGCGACGAGGGTAATGGTTGCCGTCGCGCCGTTCCCGAGCGATTGGTAGGTCACGGTGCGGTTGTTGCCAGAACCTCCACACACGCCCCCACCCGTCGCCTCACACGAGACGAAAGTCAGGTCGCCGGGCAGATTGTCCGTCACCGTGATGGGTGCGGCGGCGTCAGTCCCGCTGTTGCTGACCGCGAGCGTGTAGGTGATGTTTGAGCCGATACCTATCGAGCCAGGCGGAGCGGTTAAGGCTAGTGAAATGTCCGCGTTCGACACCACTCTCGTCGTGGCCTCCGCGACCGTCTTGCCGTCCTCCGAGTTGGCCGTGAGGTCTCGGGCCACGCTGAAGAAAGAGTAGGTGTGGCCGTCCGCCCCGGTGAAGGCGGCTTGTGTGGCAGTAGTTTGGGTGAGCCACGGCGTAAGCGGCCCACCGTTGTCAGAGACATAGACGGTAAAGTCGCGGACACCGGAGCCGACATCCGTTCCCTCCCACCGGACGTTGAAGGTGCAGGAGTTCTGAATCGTTGCGAGCGGGAGCACGCGGCTGGTCGGCTTCGTGCCATCGAGCGCGTTGGACCACTCCGGCGTGTCCAGCGGAGGGTTCACGTCGAAAACGATTGTCGCTTTGTTTCTGATGTTGGTGCCGGTCGGTAGCCCCTTCTTAGGCATCACAGTGAAGAAGACGCTACCCCCGGCCCCCGGCGGCAGGAATCCGGCTAAGGGGTCTTCGGGGGGCTGTCCCGTGGCAGGGTCAATGGAGGTGAACCGCCAGGTCAGAACGTTCGTGTTCTGGTTCAGAGTCGCGTTGATGCGGACGATGAGGTTATTCGCGGGGCGCAAATCCACGTCGGCATTAAACTGCCCCGTTACTGATAACGGGAGACCGGCTGGCGGGGCCACAACCTTATCGGCAAATGAAATCGGCCCCAAGCTGAGGGTCGTCAGGTCTAAGCTCGCATGGTCGAGCTGGTCCGTAACGACCACGTCTTGGGCAGGTGCAGAGGCCGTCGGCTTGTTCTCGAAGAAGATGGAGTACCGCAGTGGCTCCTCGTCAGCGAGCCAGCGTTCCGTACCCACACCATGTGAACCGACCTTCTCGTTGGGGTCGTTAGACGTAACAATTTCAACCCTGATCTTCTTACTAGGCTCGCAGCTTTCGTCGCTGATGCTACTCATCGTAGCGCTGGTGGCATTTAAGCCGTCACTATCGCAGTCAGGGCAAGGCACTATGACCCAGCCGCCACTACAGCCGGCCCCTGGTTGACCGTCCACACACTCAAACCACTTCCAGCAACCATCTTCGAGAAGCGGAGGAGGAGTCCCACCTTCCTTTGGCGGGTCAGGGCAATGCCACACCCATCCGCCGAGGCCCACCCCCGCAATCGGATTCCAAGTCCAGCAGGGGTCGTTATCAGGAGGGGCTGGCCTTCTGACGAATCGGGCAGTGATTGTCTTATTCTCTTCTACTTTTACCTCCGCTTCGTTTAACAAAAATCCGGGGACCATATCCCCTTCCCAGCCGACGAATCTATCGTCCAGATTCGCTGTAGCTCGTAACTTCACTATAAGGCCCTTAGTAAAACGAGCCGAGCAATTTTCCCCACATTGGATACCTCGTGGATCGGACACCACAAGTCCGCTGCCGTTTCCTGTCTTCTGAACATCAAGGAACTTGGTACTATCGAAAGGGAACCGAACATGCCAATGTTCGCCCGCGCGACCTTTGCATTCAAAAATGTATTCTGCACCTGATGGACTGAGCCACTTTGGATCCGCTAAGCCATCCCCACAAAAACTGACATCCCCTGTTCGTAGGTAATTAGGATTTCCCATTATGTAACTAG
>DASTQY010000412.1:0-8399 GCA_035761525.1 Nitrospira sp.
AGCGGGGCTGAAGCACGGCTGGCCATGGACACGAGTTGCAGCTGATACACCGGCTCGCGTTCGTAGATGAAGGGGGTCGCCGCCTCCGGCCATACCACGAGATCGACGCCGTAGCCGAACGATTCTGTCAGTCGGTCATAACGTTTAAGCGTCTCATCCCGGTAGGCTTGATCCCATTTCACCGCCTGGTCAATGTTCGGTTGCACCACGCCGACTCGCAATGAGGTCTTGAGCTGCTCCATCCCCTCGCTGACGATCAATGAGGTACTATAGGCCCAGGACAGGCCCACCAGCATTGCCGAGGTCGTCACTAATTCCCATGGAAGACGCGCCGGCCTGAATCCGCGAAAGAGGGGCATCAGCCACAGATATAATTCCGCCAGGGCGACATTGGTCAGCACAATCAGAAACGACACCCCATAGACTCCCAAATGATCGGCGATCTGAATCACGTCGAGCTGACGATACTGTGAATACCCGAGAAGCGACCAGGGCAACCCTGTGAAGAGATAGGTGCGCAGCAATTCCAGCGCCACCCACAAACAGGGTGCGGCGAACAGGCCGTATCGCGGCACCAGCATCCGGAACCATACGACCCCGGCACTATACAGCGCGACGAAAAGACCCAGATACGCCGTCAACAACAGCATAATGATGTAGCTAATCACCAAGGGGACTTTGCCGTAGGTATGCATAGCGGTGACGACCCAGGACATGATGCCGGTGGAACTGACGATGCCGGCGAGCCACCCTAACCAAAACGCCTGCGAGCGTCGACTGCTGCTAGCCAAGGCAATATGAAGGGGAATCAGGGCGACCCAGGCCAGAAGGCCGAGATCATATTTGGGAAAGCAGTAGGGAAGCAGAATGCCTGTCGTGGCGGCGAGCAGGATAAGGCGGACGGGCCACTGACTCATCGCGCTAACTTAGCGGAACGACAAAGGCCGTTGCAACCAACGCTTGCGCAGAAAGTGACGATTGAGCGGCTACTCTGCTCGACGAGAAGCGCGGTGCCGTGCGCTCACCCGTCCGCAGAAAGGGTGCTAATGGGTCTGGATCGAGAGGGGAGGCGGTGGTGGCTTCATATCCGTATCGCCGAACTCGCCGATCATTCCGCAATCCGCTTCGTCAAGTTCTACACCGAAATGTGACTGACGCACCCAGCGCACCGTTGCTTTCTTGATCATCAACGCACGCTTGGCAGGACGAATGAGGAGCACCATGAGCTCCATACCCACGGTGACTAGATGGGTGCCCGATACACAACCGCCATGCTCTGTGAGGTTTTGCATCATACCGCTTGCATGCAACTGCCCATCAGAATAGTAGACGGCGCATGACACAGGAGTGCGGACGCGGCGTCGTTTGTTCCAATGAGCAGTCACGATGTGCTGCATCCTCTCTTGGATTCCATGAGTCGACGAATCCCCCAGCGACGGCTGTGTTCGTCGATGGGCAGCAGCCGCAGCCCGACCAGAAGCGATGCCGCTCCAATCCCCATCGCATTCATCAGAACATCGCCGATTTCCACGACTCGACCCGGCACGAAGCCTTGGAACACTTCCATCCATATCCCGAACACCAGCGCCGCCTGTACAGCCACGCACAGGGCGATACTTCGAGGCCACTGTCGACCTCGTAAGCCACTAGCGAGCAACCACGTCAACAGCCCATAGGCCGGCACATGCGAAAATTCCGAGAGGGGACGAGGGAACAATTCCAATAGACGCCCGGAAAGTCCTACTCCCGGCGTAATCAGAGAGCCGAATCCCAAGAGCACCATATAGAGCAGTGACGTACCCAAGCCCATGCATGACTCCAATGAGAACGTGAGAGAAACCTACAAGATCACTTACTGAGAAACTATTGGGCAATGGTAGGGCCTGAGAGAGGGATTAGGATGTGAAGAACGTCTAGCTTGCTGGGTTCCGGCGACGATAATTGGAGTACATTCTGTGCATAATCATGGGGTTAGACCTTGCATTTACCTACCTATATTTTGACTGTCGCCGGGCAAGCGTTTCTGCCACCTTTCGAGGGAGAGCACGAACACATCAAGTTGGTGATTTCTCACGAGTGAACGGGTATTCTTTCGTTCAGACAGATTTGAGCAGATTCGTTGGTTGAGAGACACACAAACAACTCAGATAAACTGATGCGCATCCTCGTCGTCTTCTTCACTCTGTTCGCTTTGTGTACGGTCAACGGCTGTGTCAGCCAAAGCACCTATGATGCGGTCGTGCAGGAAGGCCTCATGGTCAGGTCTGAACTCGATCGGATTCAGGAGGAGCACAAAGCTCTCGTCCGTCAAGCAAATGACCTTGAACGGATGAACGCGGACAGTATGCGCGAGGCCGAAACCATCGTGGCAGCCGTACAGCAAGCCAAAGATGACGCAGAAGCCGAACACCACGCTGCCGAAATACGGGTCGCGAGGTTGAAAGCGAAAGCCGCGCAAGCCGCCAAACAGCACAACGCACTTCAGTATGAGTTGAATGTGGCCAAGGAAAATACCGGCGCACTGCAAGAGATGATCGACGTATATCAGCGGAAAATGCGCGATGGAGCATCGACTCACCCGGCTCAGGCGACCGAACCCGCGGTTCACAAGCCGTTCGATCCTTCAACAATTCCACCGCTGCAAGATCTACCGGCTCCTTCGGCGGTGGAACCGCCGAAACCCGCTGCCCCGCCGCCTCCTGCGTCGGCGCCGGCCGCAAGTCCTACCCAGCGCACCCAAGATGCCGTCGACATAGGCTGGTTTGACAGTATTAAGGGATGGCTCGTTTCACTCTGGCGCTCCGTCTTCTCCTCTTAGGGCTTCTACTCTCTTCCATCATTTTTCTTTTGTCTTGTGCTTTTCCTAGATGCCGTTGCCGGGCAGTCAGCTCGCGCGACGAGTGCGCAATTCAGTAACGTCTTGGCAGGCTTGCCGTAGCTGCTTCGATGGTGAGATAACCCTTTTGGCTGTGGATATTTGTTGGACCGCATGCTCGAAAAAGCGCTTCTACAGCGGTGACGCAGCGCCATCTTGCGGTAGGCACAGCAATTGATCTGCCCATTCTATTCCACACCATTAGTGGTGGTGAATTACCAAACAGGGCATATGCCCAAAAATTAGGCACTTCGCTCTGCAGATGCGTGTAACAGGACTGTCCTGACCCTAGAATGAAGTTGTTCACAGACTTATCCACAGAAAATGGGGATCGAGAAATCGGCACATTGCAGACAGAAGAAGTGCATCCAACAGGAGGAGCTAAGATAGAGACACGAGGCACGGCGTCTCGGTGTCTGAAGATTTGATTCGGAAGGCTGTTGGCAAGACTGTTAGGAGTGGGAGGAGCACGCACCTACCGAGAGTGATAGGTACGGTGGAGACCTTGGGAGGACTTTAGGCTTCCCAGTACAAGCTGGGCCTGCACACCATCCTCATCGCTCGGTCCCCTAATGGACCACATTCCCTCTGGGCGTTAACTCCTCCCACAAGAAATGACGATAGGCTTCTCCTCACAGCTCGTCAAGCAAACTAATATAAAGAGCGAGCCTCTCAAGTTATATTGACTCACACAGTCTTAGAAGCGAGAACGACGACCGGACGAATCACATTGCCTCGCGCTATCTTTTGTGATACCAAGACGCACTCGCCCCATACCATACGAGGTGGAATGTCGAAGAACCACACGGCCGCTCAACTTTCCCGATCCGCAACACTCGATCCTGCCGTTTCCGACAAAGCCCTTCCCAAAAAACCGCCGCAACAAGTGACGGCGGTGGAAATGGGCGCGCGGCAGCGGGAAATCTCCGTTTCGGAATTTTTCACTAAGAACCGGCATCTCCTCGGTTTTGATAATCCACGGAAGGCCCTCCTCACGTGCGTCAAGGAGGCAGTGGATAACGCCTTGGACGCCTGTGAAGAGGCCGGTATCTTGCCCGAGGTGAGCGTCGAGCTTGAAGTGGTCTCCAACGGAGAGCCGGTCGCACCAAGCCAGGCCAGCAAATTCCGTATCACCGTGACGGACAATGGCCCTGGCATCATCCGGCAGCATATTCCACGGATTTTTGCGAAACTCCTTTACGGCTCAAAATTTCATCGCCTTCGTATGAGCCGCGGTCAACAAGGCATCGGCATTTCCGCCGCCGGTATGTATGGTCAGCTCACGACCGGAAAACCTGTCAAAATCATTTCGCGCACCGGCCCACGAGCAGCTGCTCACTTCTTCGAAGTTCAGATCGACACCAAGAAAAATGAACCGCTTGTGCACGAGAACAAACAGATCCAATGGGACCAATTCCAAGGCACGCAAGTCACCCTGGAAGTTGAGGGCAAATATCAGAAAGGCCGGGCTTCAGTCGACGAATGGCTGGAACAGACGTCTATTGCGAATCCCCACGTCCGACTCGTGTACCACACACCCGAAGGCGAAACGAAGGAATACTCCCGTTCGTATCATGAGCTGCCGCCCTCGCCGCGCGAAATCAAACCGCATCCCTACGGGATTGAATTCGGGATGCTGCTCAAAATGTTGCAGGACACCAAGAGCCACTCGTTGTCAAACTTTCTCGCCAGTGATTTTTGCCGAGTCTCGCCTCAACTGGCCGTCGACATCTGCAAGGAGGCGAAGGTTTCCCCGCATCTCAAGCCTCGTGACCTCAAGGGACCTGCAGCCGAAACACTGTACCGGACAGTCCAAAGCACGAAACTCATGGCCCCCCCCACCAATTGTCTTTCTCCGATCGGGGAGAAAGCCATCCTGTCAGGCCTCTACAAACAAATCAAAGGAGAGTTCTATACCGCCGTCAGCCGGCCGCCGGCTGTCTATCGCGGCAATCCCTTCATAATCGAGGCTGGCCTGGCCTATGGGAACCGACCAGGCGATCAGCCCAAGCCGGAACAAGCGGCGGGACCGAAGGCCGAGGGTGAGGACGAGGACGATAACACCGAGCTCGCACGAGTCATCCGTTACGCCAATCGAGTGCCCTTACTGTACCAGCAATCCGCCTGTTCCACATTCAAAGCCGTCCTGACCACGACCTGGAAAAATTATGGCGTCCCGCAATCGCGCGGGGCCCTGCCGGCCGGTCCGATGGTCATCTTCGTCCATATGGCCTCCGTCTGGGTGCCCTTTACAAGCGAATCCAAAGAAGCCATCGCCGATTATGACGAGATACAGAAGGAGATCACTCTCGCCTTACGTGAGTGCGGGCGTCGGTTGGGATTGTTCTTGCGACGGCGGGAGCGGGCGGCCAGCGAATACCGGCGGCGCAATATCTTCGAATTGTATATCGAAGAAGTGGTCGAAGCCTGCAACCGGCTCAAAGGCGGGAAGCTGCCAAAAGACAAAATTAAGATGCAGCTGCAGAAAATCGCGAATTCACGTACCGGGGGCCTCAAAACCGATGAGGCCCTTGGCAAGACCGGAGCAGGTCCGGAAGGCCTTCCACATTCGATTATCGTGACCGAAGCAGGCATTGAAGGAGAGGTTCAAGCGGCTCCGGAAAACGTAGAGCCGGCCACAACTGGCCCGGCTCTCGAGGGCGATCTCCTTGGCGGGAGCAAGCCGGACGCACTGCCCGCTAAACGTAAAAGCGGCGCAGCGAGACAGGAACTGAAGAAGGGGACGAAGAAGGACGTGCGCGGTAAGTCCGAACAGATCGGGTTGTTTGCAGACAAATCGACCCCAGGCGTGCGGCCTGCTGCGCGCCGGCGAAGGAAGTAACTGCCATGACCACGAAGCAGAGACGCCCGGGTCCCGTCGAGAAGAAACTGATCGGTCTGGCCGACATTGTGATTTCGGCTGCCGACCGATCGAGGGATCCGACGTTCGCCATCCCGATTCGCGCGCTCTCGAATGTGTCCTTCAACGAGCGCAAAGGCCTGATCGAGATGGGCCACAAGAAACAGGCCCGTTCGTTCTTCAACGTCGGCATGGCGAAAAAATTTATGCAGACGGTGCTGGTGGCTGACGCGCTATCCGAACTGCAGCGCGCAGATCTGACCACGTCCCTGAGGGAAATTTACTACCGGACGAAGCACACCATCCAAGATTCGCACGAAAACACTTTCGACACGCAGGACGAATCCGACCCGGTCATCGAAGACCTGGAAGTCTCGTTGGCGGCGTTGCGCGAAGAACTGCACGTCAGGGCCGAAAACAGCGGCAGCATCGTCGGGCCCGTCGTCTTCGGCGATGATGGAGATCGGGTCGACTGCGCACGCCTCGGCAAGGGAGGGTACTCGGTCCCTTCAATTGTCGAACCCGAATACCTGGAAATCCGACGTTGTACGGCTGATTTTTTGCTGCTGGTTGAAAAGGGCACGCAGTGGAACCGTCTGTCGGAAGACAAGTTCTGGCGCCGGTACAATTGCGTCCTGCTGACAGGAAACGGTCAACCCCCCAGGGGTGTCAGGCGACTGGCGAGACGGCTGCATGAAGAACATCGACTGCCGGTCTACGTCCTTGTCGATAACGATCCCTGGGGCTATTACATCTATTCGGTCGTCAAGCAGGGATCGATCAACTTGGCGTTCGAGAGTCAGCGCATGGCCATCCCCAAGGCCAAATTCATCGGATTGTCCAGTGCTGATCCTGAACGTTACCAGTTGCCCCGTAATGTCGGGATCAAGCTGAACGAAAAGGACATCGCCCGCGCGAAAGAACTGATGAACTACCAGTGGTTCCAGAAACCGGCCTGGCAAATCGAAATCAAGCGCATGCTAACCAGCGGCCTTAAGTATGAACTGGACGCCTTAGCCAATAAGGACTTTCAGTACCTGACGAAAAAATACCTTCCGCGGAAGTTAAAAGAAAAAGACTGGCTGGACTAACTGCCACCGTCCACACTCAGGCACCAGCCTCTCTGTAGACTTCTGACCATTGTCAACTGAGCTGTGGTCTCTCAGCTCCGGCTTACCAAGGCGGACGTCGGTTTTCTATTCGTGGACAGGAGAGCAGGGGATTCACCCAGTAGGCAAGCTCCACGACGTGGGGATAGCGTGATAGTTATGTTGTATGTATGTCTATTGACTCTGATCCTCATCGGGCCGCCCGCTTTTGCGGCGGACATTGTGCCGGCACCGGACTCTTCGCCGCCGGCGGCTAAACAACCACCGGCCACTGAGGCGCCTCGAGCGAACACGGTCCCCAGTCCTACGGACCCAGGCATGGTCAAGCAACCGGATACGGTCCCCCATCCTGATTCAGTCGTTACGCCTCCGGTTGTGGACCCCAAGATGGCCATTAACCCAGAAGCGGCAAACCAACAAACGGAATCCTCTGCTCCTCCTCCCCAAGACTCGTCGCCGAAGAAACCATGATCGATGAGAGCGATAGCACTCGCCTCAGCGATGATGTCAAGGAGATGACGATCGCAGGTTGCCGGGTGCGCTTGGCGTATTGCCGTGCGTCGGACGAGCGATGGATCGTCAAGGGTACGATGCAGTGCGGGCTTGAAGATCAACAAGGCGAGCGCTCGATCGTCACGGAAGCATATCCCAGCCGAGAAGAAGCGGAACAGTACGCAATCGAACGGGTCACGACGCTGTTGGGTCAACACACCGATCGCAGCCATTCTCGCGTTCGCAATTGGAGCTGACAGCAGTTAGCACTAATATCCAGACGGAGGTCGGCATGGCAATAATCGGACAAGCGATTCCCGACGGCACCTACCAGGCCTTTCACGACAATGAAATTCGCTCGATCACACTGGACAGTTTTCGCGGCCGATGGCTGGTACTGGTGTTCTATCCTGGCGATTTCACGTTTATCTGCCCCACTGAACTAGAAGAACTAGGCGCGCTGTATGGGGACTTCAAAAAGTTGGACGCCGAAGTCATTGGCGTCAGTACGGATTCCGTCTACGTTCATAAGGCATGGCATGACACATCCCCCGCGATCAAAAAACTGCCGTTCCCACTGCTGGCAGACGCAGGCGGCAGCTTGTCCAATAAACTCGGGGTATATCTCTACCGGGAAGGCGTCGCCTTGCGCGGCAGCTTCATCTTTGATCCTGACGGGAAGCTCTGCGCTTATGAAGTCCATGCCAACAACATCGGACGAAGCATGGAAGAGCTGTTGCGCAAGCTTCAGGCTGCGTCATTCGTCCATCAAAACGGGGGAGCCGAGGTGTGCCCGGCCGGTTGGAAGCCGGGCGATCGAACCCTGCGTCCAAGCCTCGATCTGGTCGGCAAACTTTAGGTTCCGATGACTGTGACCTTTCAATCTTGGAGATGGCCGCTTATTGCGGTTTTCGTGGCAATCGTGGCAGCAGCGAGTGCCTGCGAACCATCGGCCACATCCATCGGAAGGAACTCGCTCAAACAGCATACCGGAGAGCCGGGGAGTACCGTGCCAAAGACAAACCCTCCGTACTATCCCAATACCTCAGGCAACATCGTCGCG
>DASTQY010000413.1:0-12543 GCA_035761525.1 Nitrospira sp.
CGACATGGCTTCGCACACATCGCCGCTGTCTCCGACACGCCATTTGCAATCGACGAAACCTCCCTGGACCATCCTGGTGGTTCTGAAGGCCGGACAGCGCGCCGAGTCCGCAATTAAGATTCCTGATGGATACATTCTGCGGGTCGTGCGGGGCACCAAATGTCGGTACACGGCGACGCTCTTTTCTGAGTTCGCCAATGCGATGGATTTTCCCGACTACTTCGGCCACAACTGGGATGCGCTTGAAGAATGTTTGACCGACCTTGAATGGCTGCCGGGCAAGGGGTACGTGCTACTGGTCACGGCGGCGGAACAGATTCTTACCGACGATGACGAGGAATTCGCCACGTTCCTTGAAGTGCTGAGCGATGCCGGAGAAGCCTGGGCATCGGGGCAGGCGGGTTCGGGGGATAAACGAGCTAAACCTTTTCACACGGTATTGGCCGTGTCCGAGCGCGATCAATCCAAGCGGGCGCATTGGGGAATTCCGCAGGTAACGGAAATACCGACCCCGCGATCCAGCGGGAAACGCCGGAGGGTATAATCGGATAAGAGAACGGCCGGATTACGCCCGTTTGTTTTTTGTGAAATTCAAGAGCCCGGACCAGCGAAGCAGCGTGAAGGTCGTGGCCGCTCTGAGGAAGGTACTCGTGCCGGTGTACCGAGTTGAGGCCTGCCAGTGCTCGCGGATCTCATTTCGATGCAGCACACAAATGCCGTGAGTCTCACGCGCATCATCGAAGGGGGCCTTCTCTCCGACGAACTCGTGCTTGCCTTCCTTCCGACACCAGGAACACACAATCTTCATTCGAAATCCTTAACCTGTGAATAACTTCTGAAACCATGTACGCATCTCGACTCTACGCAATAGTCAGGCCGCGAGGCAAAGACGCGAGGAACCCTACGAATTGCTGTATATCCGCCACTTCTGTTGCATCAACACCCACGGCAACTGTATCAAAATGGTGATGGGGGACGTATCTGTTTTTACACTTTTTGACCTCACGTGAGGCAATTCTCGGCAAACTTTCTCCGCAGCTGGCCTCGCTTGACCCTCTAACAGTGCCATGCTACGGTTCGCGGCCTTTATGAAAATCACACGTTCTATCAAGTTGTTTGAGAAAGCCCAGCATTTGATTCCCGGAGGCGTCAACAGTCCTGTCCGGGCCTTCCGATCTGTCGGAGGTCAACCTCGGTTCATCAAGCGGGCCAAAGGCGCGAGACTTTACGATCTGGATGGAAATACCTACATCGATTATGTGCTCTCCTGGGGGCCGATGATTCTCGGCCACGCCTCGCCGACTGTCGTCGCCGCGATCAAGAACGCTGCCGGACAGGGCACAAGTTACGGAGCGCCGACCGAACTCGAAGTCGAACTGGCTGGCCAGATCCGTGATGCTTTCCCCTCGATGGAAAAAAGTCGGCTCGTCAGCTCGGGAACGGAAGCGGTGATGAGCGCGATCAGAGTCGCACGTGGTTTCACGAAGCGCGATGGCGTCTTGAAATTTGAAGGCTGCTACCACGGCCACAGCGACTACCTGCTTGCAAAGGCCGGCTCCGGCCTGACGACGCTGGGCATTCCAGATTCGCTGGGTGTCCCGGCCGATTTTGCGAAACATACGTTGACGGCTCCGTACAACGACATTCGCGCCGTTCAACGGATTCTCCGGGACCGTGGAAAGGACCTGGCCTGTATCATTATAGAACCCGTAGCCGGAAATATGGGCGTCGTCCCTCCCGCAGCTGATTTTCTGCCGGCGCTTCGCCAATTGGCGACCGACTACGACATCCTGCTGATTTTCGACGAAGTAATTTCCGGCTTTCGAGTGCACTATGGCGGGGCGCAAGCACTCTATGGCGTCACACCCGACTTGACCGTGCTCGGGAAAATCATCGGCGGCGGGCTGCCGGTGGGAGCCTATGGCGGACGGAGTGACATTATGGATCTCATAGCGCCGGCTGGTCCGGTCTACCAAGCGGGAACGTTATCGGGGAATCCTCTGGCGGTGACAGCAGGACTTGCGACGTTGAAGCAATTGCGGGCGAAGAATCTGTACAAGCAGCTTGAGGAACGCTCGGCCGCCTTGGCGCGAGGCCTAGCGGATGAAGCCAAACGGGCCGGTATTGCGTTAACCCATGCGAGAGTCGGATCGATGCTGACATCGTTTTTTACGCAGGAGCCAGTCGTTGACTGGAACAGCGCCAAGAAATCCGACACGAAACGGTATGGACTGTTTTTTCATGGGATGCTCGAGCAGGGCATCTATTTGGCCCCTTCCCAATTCGAAGCAGCGTTTCTCTCTACGGCGCACACATCGGCCGACATCGACAAGACCATCCGCGCCGCTCGCGTAGCATTCAAGAGTTTATAGTTCACGAAAGAGCTGTATTAGGTCAGCTACAGGGTGAGCTGATTTGATACCACTTGAGGCCGATCAAAACAGTTGTCCAGCGAGGCCGCAGCTAGCGAAGGGGCGAAGCGTACGTTGTCTGGTACGTTGAGCCTCTGAGCGAAGCGAGAACGAAGCTGGCAACTGTTTTCATCGGCCGGTCTATTCGTCGTCCTCGTCGTCTGCTTCCAACGCCTCCTGCCTCTTCTGCTCTTCCATCGCATTGTGCAATAGCATGCGAATGAACATCGAATACAGCGAGCCCTTCTCCAATGTGCCGCCCGGAGGAATGGCGATCTTCCCTTCCTTGATCATCTTATCCATCCACACCTTCTGATCTGGCGCGATCAGAATCGGGATCTCGACTAGACCGACCCGGCCGAACATTTCCATCGTCGCCTCCTCAGCGTGAAGCGTCGTTCATCTCTCGTGTCTCGCGAAGAATGAATGAACCCTTCCGAGATACGTTGTCCGAGCGACGAGATATGTGGGTATTGCAGCATGCGGTTTTCTTGGAAGTCAACTTCGCGGCGTCCGAGTTGGCACGAAGCCTGCTTCAGGAGTAAACATGGCACCACCTCGCGTCTTGGATGTAATGACTAGCGCGGTCTTCGCTGTCTTCGGTTTGATTGGAACTGCCCATTCCCAACCATCCACCGCCCCTCCGTCCTCGTTGTCGGCGACTCCCTTGGAGCCAAACATGAACAATCCAGCTGGTCCAGCGACCTGCGATCTCTGCCGAGCTCTTGAAGGGCGACCGGGAAGTGATCTTCCGCGCCATCGGCGCGGGCAACAAAAAGACTTGCGACCTCACAAGCAGGCGCCGGGGGTAACCAAATCACCCAAGCGAAGTCTCATGAGCCAACTGCCCCACCGCAAGCTGGAAGAGAATCATGATCACGAAGACAAATGAAGGCTGGAGCAGACCGGTTACTTCTTGTGCTTGTTGTGCTTGCTTTTTGGTCCCTCGGCAAACAACAACCAACCCAGCACCACGAACCCAACAACGACGCCCGCGATGGCCAACCACGTCCCAATCTTATCCATGGTTGGACTGTAGCGCGACGACCATCTCCTTGTCGAGGCGCTTTACTTTTCCGTTGCCGTCGGTGACCGCGAGCCGCGCCGACCCCTCGACGATCACACGTCCGCTCTGCCGCTCGCGCACAACGTGGGAGAAGGTCATCGAAGCCGGGCTTATGTCGGGAATCATCGTGGCAATGTCCAGGATATCGCCGTAACGGGCTGGTGCTCGATAGTCCACCTCTGCATGCACGACCACGAACAGGCATCCTTGCTTCATCAATTCCCCAACCGAGAGCCCGCGCGCTTCCAGATAGTGGGTCCTGGCACGCTCGAAATATTTTAGATAGTTCGCATAGTAGACAACTCCGCCGCAATCGGTGTCTTCGTAATAGATCTTGATTTCCATAGAATCGTCGCTCGTATTTCGTGAAGCGTCACTCGCGAAAGGTGCTTGATGAGAGCTTCGTTGTTATGCACTCATGGTCAAGCCGCGCCGGCAGCTCGTTTCCATCCCACAATCTGTGGAGTGTCGATATTAATCGCGGACGCTTCGAATTTTTCCGTTGATCCCATGATGCTAGAGGTTGCCGCATGCCCACCCCCCGCGACATGCTTCCGAACGTCGCTTCACTAGACACTCAGCGTGGGGAATCTTGGCAAGGAGGTTTCGTCGGCATGCGTCACCTTCATGACGACGTCGAACAATTGCTGGACCCGTTCCGCTTTGACCGGTTCGCCCCCATGGCCCAGCACGGCACGATTCGCGGCATTGAACAACGGTTTCATCGTCGGCCACTGACGGAGAAACGATTCGCCCATCTGGTCCCCCAGTCCGGCCAAGACGCGGAACTGCGCCTGGAGGGGCAGCACGTATTTGCCGTCGATGTCGTCCAAATAACAGGAGCGGCAGACGTCCTGCAGTGGATGAGGGAGCTGCTCCGGCTGCACGTCCCAGGTCTTGATCCGGTGCTGTTTGAAAAGCTGGCGCTGGGCAAAGGCTTCGAGCGCCCGGACCAGGGACTGCATGGCTCCCTCTGCGTCGTTGGCCACGCGCAGTTTCCGCCCGGCATGTGCCAGCAAGTCGAACGCGAGTAACTCTTTCACTTCCGCCGGGTCGAGCACGAGCTTTTCCAGGAAACCGGCGTTGGCCTTTACCGCCGGAAGGCCCGCGTTTAAGCCCGGCGGTCCGCCAAACAAGGACGCCATTTCAATGGCCTTGGTCGCCACTTTTAACTTTTCCCAGGCCTGACGATGCTGAAACCGGTCCCAAAGATCATAGCCTTCGGCCAGGTCCGCCAGTGCACGGTACAGCGGCTTCTGGCCTCCGCTGACACGGCTTTCGATCCGGCGAAAGACGGCGCCGGCTGCAACGAATGCGCCCCGGTTGAAGAGATCGGATGCCTCTCGTCTCGCGACTTCTGCGCCCTCATCCCAAGGGTTGACCGAAATCCAGAGGCGCTCACCGGCTTCGAGTGCTGCTGGGTCGCCCTCACGGCCTTCCCGTTGTTCAACCAACGAGACGATTCGCGAGGTCCATGGCATCGTGATCAGGGTGAGAGCGCCGGCCATGGCTGCGGTCGCGCCGCTCATATCCACGACAAGCGCACCCGCTCCGATCTCCCACGCCCGAAGCATGGAGGGAAGAGAGCGGGCGAGGGTCTGATAACACGAAGGAAAGTGATCCACATCCGACAACGGCACCCAATCCCACCGTCGTGGCATGTGGCTGATGTGCGGTTGGACATCTGTTTCCACCAGCGCTTTCGCGGACTCCGGCAAGACGAAGCATACGCATTCCGGACGCAGTCGATTGAGCGAATACACGACCGCCGAGAGATCGTCCTTCAGGGCGACGACAAGGGCGGCGACTGGTTGGTCTTGAGCCATTTCGGGCGGACTATAACACGAGCATGCGTCGAAATCCCTGGTTCGCAGTCACGTGCTTGACGGTCTTCGGCAAGGCGCTTAGACTCCCGCCAGCGTTTTCATTGGGACCCCATGAGGTTTCTCGATGGTCTGGTGGTATTGGATGGTACTCGGCTTGGCGTTGCTGGGGGCGGAAATGACGACGCCCGGCGGATTTTACATTTTGTTCTTCGGCCTCTCTGCTCTGGTCGTCGGAACCTTGGCCGGCCTCGAGATGGTTGAGGCGGCTTGGCTCCAGTGGTTGTTGTTCTCTGTGATTGCCGTCGGCTCCTTGCTGATCTTTCGCGGTCCGTTGCTTTCTCGGCTCCGCGACAATGGCCGCGGAGGCGCGGACATCGACTCCATGGTCGGCGAGGTGGCCATCCCCCTTGAAACGCTGGCGGTCGGCGCCACAGGCAAGGCCGAACTGCGCGGGACGACGTGGAGCGCAAAGAATGTCGGCACGACAACCTTCAGCAAAGGTCAGCGGGGGAAAGTGACGAAAGTCGAAGGCCTGACGCTTTGGATCGTGGCCGAATGAGTGAAGGCAGCGCTGTAACGAATATCCGACAGTCGCTCCCGGTGAAGGGCGAGACCAAGCGAATCAGCGCGGCACGTGGGATGCCGGGATCTGAGCCGCGCCGCAGCGGGACCGAGCGTCGGCGCGTGCAACAGGACTTATGATGGAGGAGGTCGGCATGTCAGCAGGCACGTGGGTGGTCCTCGTTCTAGCGCTGCTCGTTCTGTACGTGATCGCGAAGACCGCCGTCGTCGTGCCGCAACAAAGCGCCTATGTGGTTGAACGGCTGGGCAAGTATTCGGACACGCTCAACGCCGGCTTTCACATCCTATTGCCGTTTCTGGACTCCATTCGATACCGACATTCTCTGAAGGAAACCGCCGTCGACATTCCCGAACAGGTCTGCATCACTCGCGACAACGTCCAAGTGTCCGTGGATGGCGTCCTCTATCTCAAAGTGCTGAATCCTGAGCGTGCCTCATACGGCATCAGCGACTACCATTTTGCCTTGTCCCAGCTTGCGCAGACGACCCTCCGCAGCGAGATCGGGAAGATTGAATTAGACCGCACGTTTGAGGAACGCACCAACATCAACATCCAGGTCGTCAATGAATTGGACAAGGCATCGGAGCCCTGGGGCGTGAAGGTCCTGCGCTACGAAATCAAGAACATTACGCCCCCGAAGGACGTGCTCAATGCGATGGAAAAGCAGATGCGAGCCGAGCGCGAAAAGCGCGCGCTCATCCTCACGTCGGAAGGTGAACGCGACGCCGCCATCAACCAAGCGGAAGGCGAGAAACAACAAGTGATCAAGGCGTCGGAGGCCAAGAAACAGCAGCAAATCAACGAGGCGGAAGGCGCCGCGGCGGCCATCCTGGCAATTGCGCAGGCCACCGCCGAAGGGTTGCGAAAGGTCGCCGATACCATTCAACTTCCTGGAGGCCAGGAAGCGGTGCAGCTTCGTGTCGCGGAACAATACATCACCAAGTTCGGCGAACTGGCAAAGACGAACAACACGCTGATCCTGCCGGCCAGTGTCTCGGACGTGGGTTCGATGATTGCCGTAGCCATGAATGCCATTCGGCAGACGACGCCGTCAGCTCCGGGAAAATCGTAAGGCCCTGCGATCGGATTCCTGAGTCAGCGTCCGTCTCCATCCCGGAACCTGCGTGTTTGACAGGATGGGACCCCTCGCCTAGAATTGCACACGATGAAAGACTTTGTGATACAAGCCTTCACCGACAGCGCCGCCGTCAAGCAGCAATTCGTGCGCGAGTACGCGGACCGCATCGTCGAAGTGGCCAAGCTGCTCGTGAGGACATTCCGTGAGGGGCATAAAGTGTTGTTATTTGGGAACGGAGGCAGCGCGACGGATGCCGCTCACATTGCGGCAGAATTCGTCGGACGGTATAAACGCGAGCGGGCGCCGTTGCCTGCCATCGCGCTCGCCACGGACGTGGCCGCGATCACCTGCATCGCCAATGATTATGGATACGACGAGCTCTTCGCACGGCAAGTACGGGCTCATGGCCAAAAAGGCGATCTCGCCATCGCGATCAGTACCAGCGGAAATTCCCTGAATGTGTTGAAGGGTGTCGAGGCGGCAAAGGCGTGCGGGATGACGACCGTGGCGTGGACCGGCGGAACCGGCGGGAAGTTAGCCGCCTTGGTGGACTATCCCTTTGTCGTGCCGTCTAAGGTGACTGCGCGGATCCAAGAAAGCCACATCACCCTCGGGCACGTGCTGTGCGAATTGACTGAGGAAGAGCTCCTTGGCAAAGCCTCCTGACCGGATAGGGCACTCCCTCAGCCCCCGCCGCTTGATCTCTCCGATCAATGTCTCTGATTTAAAAACTTATCCGCTCAAGAAGCGTCACAGCAAGGTGCGCGTCTCCGATTTCGCCAAGCCCTGGCGCAAAGGAGGCAGCTTCAGTCTGTTCTATCGAGCGCTTCCCGATATTCTTGCCGTCAGGACGCTCCGAGCTGTGGCCGGCGCTATTGCCCGGGCACACCGCAAAGGCCGGCCGGTCATTGTCGGGATCGGCGCGCACGTGATCAAGGTCGGTCTTACTCCGATTCTCGTCACCTGGATGGAGCAGGGACTCGTCACCGCCGTCGCCATGAACGGCGCCGGCATCATTCACGATTTTGAGCTGGCGCTCATGGGCCATACCTCCGAAGAGGTCGATGACGAGATTGACGACGGGCGGTTCGGTATGACCGAGGAAACCGGACGCATCCTCAATGAAGCCATCGCGCAAGGGCACCGGAACGGCCAGGGAATGGGCGAAGCCATCGGCCACTACATCAACCGCTTGAAAAGCCAATTTCCCAACCGGGGAACCAGCATCCTCGCCACCGGCGCAACGTTCGGCATTCCAGTGACGGTCCATGTCGCTGTCGGAACCGACGTAATTCATATGCACCCGGCGGCCGACGGGGCAGCGATCGGCGCCACCTCTCTTCTGGACTTCCGGCGGCTCGCGGCGGTGGTCGCCGGCATGGAAGGCGGGGTCTATCTCAATATCGGTTCGGCGGTCGTCCTGCCCGAGGTGTTTCTGAAAACCGTGTCGCTCGGACGGAATCTCGGCCATACCTTATCGAAGATCACCACCGTGAACATGGACTTCCTGTCTCATTACCGCCCGCTCACCAACGTCGTCCGCCGGCCGACTCAAAAAGGCGGCAAGGGGTATTCGCTGATCGGCCATCACGAAATCATGTTACCGTTACTGGTTGCGGCCGTCGCAGAAGAGCTGGGATAACTCAGAATGACAGGTCATGCCGACCCGCTCAGCGTCTCACGCATCACGGCAATCTGGTGCGACCTGAATAATCGATATTTTGGCGGCGCGCTTCCGCCCATCGCGGTCGTGTGGAGCAGGCGGCTGACTGCGTCCGTCGGCATGTTCGTGAGTCGAGCCGGTCCACGCTCGGCATGGCGTGCGAACGCATCCCCCAAAAGCCGCGAGATTCGCCTCTCCCTTCCCCTGTTGACACCCTTGCTCGCGGGCACGCCCTACGGCACGCAGGAACTCGTCAGCACCCTCGCACATGAAATGATCCACCAGTGGCAATTCGACGTGCTCAAGCGGCGGCCAAATCACGGGCCCGACTTTCTCAGAAAGATGACGGAGATGAACCGCGACGGCGCTCTTGCTGTGACCATCTACCACTCGCTCAAGCAGGAAGTGCTTGCACTGTCCCGGTTTGCCTGGCGTTGCGGACGCTGTGGGCGCATCTACCGCCGTCAGCGGCGGACGATCCAGCCGCGGCGCCACCATTGCGGCAGCTGCCGCGGTGCGTTGTATGAATTGTCCTCATCGGAGGCCGGCCAGCCTTCATCCTCGGAAACGGATAGGTTGAGGCCCCCCTGCACGTCGATACAACCTGCCCGACAGCTTGAGCTGGATTTTTCCTCCGCAAGCCTCTAGGCTCTGTTTGCACTGACCGCCCACTAGACGGTGTTCGATGCTGCGATGGCCGCGCCAGATTCTATTTGGTGACGTCGACGCGATGTTTGCATCTGCGGCCACCGTCAAAGATCCGTCCCTGGCAGGGAAGCCGATTGCCGTCGGAGGCCCGCCGCCCCGAGGCATCATCGCGGCCGCAAGTTACGCCGTGCGGGCCTTCGGTGTTCGATCGGCCATGCCGACGGCGGAGGCCCTGCGACGATGCCCTCACCTCCAGCTGATCCCGCCAGACCGGCCGCTGTATCGTCGTCTCCATGACGAAATGCGCAGGGTCACGGACCGGTTGTTCCCCGTGACCGAATGGGGCAGTATCGATGAATTCTACGCCGACACAACGGACCTCCAAACGCGCCATCCGGATCCCCGACTGCTCGCGCAACTGGTGAAGGACTCTATTTTCAAGGCCACCGGCCTGCGATGCACCATCGCCGTGGCCACGGGGAAAACCGTTGCGAAGATTGCCGCTGATGCGTCGAAGCCCGACGGTCTTGCCATCGTCGAACCGGACCGGGAAGCGGCGTTTCTGCTGCCACGGCCACTGCGGTCTCTTCCCGGAATCGGACCAAAGACCGCCGCGCGCCTCGAGCCCTTCAGCATCAAGACGATCAGCGATCTCTTGGACCCACGGTGGGATCAGGTGCTCGCGAGGATGTTCGGCGCGCGTCTTTTGTGGATTCGAGAGCTGGCACAGGGCCGCGATCGGGAACCGGTCATCGGTGACCGGGAATCCAAGAGTTCGAGCCACGAGACCACATTCGAGCGGGATACTGCTGATCCGACATTCCTCGAAGACGTTTTGAGGGGATTTTTGCGCATGCTCTCGCGCGACCTGCGCCAGGAGGGGCTGGCGGCGGAAGGATGCACCGTCAAATTAAAGGATGCCCGCTTTGCCGTGACGACCAGGCAGCGACGGTTTCCCCATCCGCTCAATTACGATCCCGAAATGTGGCCGACGGTCCGACAGGCATTGCACGAACTTATCAAGCCGCACGCACACTATCGCTTGGCCGGCCTCACACTCTTTTCACTCGTCCCGGTCCCTGCCGGCCTGTACGACCAGCGCCGGCGCAAAGCTGTCCAAGCCATGGACGCCATCATCGCCAGGCATGGTGCAGTGATCGGTTTGGGCGGCGTGTGTGACGATGACAATGAGTAGTCCGCCAAGCGGCTTTCTATCTGTCCATACTGTCGGTATGATGGAACGATGTCGGGCAAAGTCGTGACGAGTGCTGAATTGGTTCCTTTCCTCAAACGGGCGCGCGCCCAAAAGCAGCGCGTCGTTTTCACCAACGGCTGCTTCGACCTCATGCACATCGGCCATACGCGGTATCTGCAGGCGGCCAAAGCGCTTGGCGACATCCTCGTGGTCGGCGTCAACAGCGATGCGTCGGTCCGGAGCCTGAACAAAGGTACCGATCGGCCGATTGTCGGTGAGGCTCAGCGGGCCGAGGTGGTTGCCGCGATGGGCGCGGTGGACTATGTCGTCATCTTTCCCGAACCCGATCCTCTGGCTTTGATCACGACGCTCGAACCGGATGTGTTGGTCAAGGGCGGCGATTGGACCCTCGAGCGCATCGTCGGACGCGAAGTCGTCGAACAACGAGGCGGAACGGTCAAGACGATTCCACTGGTGCCCGGCATGTCAACGACCGCACTCATCCAGCGAATCCGGTCTCAACCACACTGAGTCCTGTGTCACACGCCCTGTCGAGCTCAACAACGCTCCCCTGTTGCGCGCCGATTGCCGCTGCCCTAGCCAGAAAGGGCGCACGGCCCTGCTTAACCGGATTGCATGGTTCCACCGCAGGGTTCGCCCTCACGCAACTCATGCACCCTCGAGCCGGGACGCTCGGCTCCGAACCCTGGTTGATCGTGACCAAGACGGACGAAGCCGCCGAGCGGTTGTTCGAGGACCTCCGTTTCTATCATGGTCTCCACGGAGTGCCTGTTACGGCTCTCGCACTCTTCCCCCGGTGGGAAACCCTGCCTTACGAATCGACCGCTCCTCATGTCGGCCTGGTCGCGCGCCGTATGAACGCCCTGCACCAGATTCGATCGAGGCCTGCCGCCAAGGTGGTGACTTCGATCGAGGCCCTGATGCAGCGGCTCATGCCGATGGACACTTTCCTGCGTACAGTGTTGCAGTTCAAGGTGGGAGCCGGTATTGAACGCGAAGTATTGACGGCTGGCCTTCTCAGGCTCGGCTATCGTCGGGTGTCTGTCGTTGAAATTCCGGGTGAATTCAGCATCCGCGGAGGGATCGTGGACATCTTCTCGACGGCGTATGCTGAACCGTTGCGCGTTGAGTTCTTGGGCGAAACGGTGGAATCTCTCCGACTGTTCGATCCTGCCACACAGAAATCCACGGCCAAAATGGACCGGGCCATGGTCTTACCCGCCCGTGAATACCTGAAACCGGACACCGCCGCCGATGCGCTCGCGCCAATCTCCGCTGACGCCGAATGGCGCGCACCCGATCTCTATGGCCAAATGCACAGTCTGCTCGACTACTTCACGACGCAACCAATCCTCGCGTTGGACCAGCCTGCAGCCTTGAAGCAGTCCTGTGCGGACCTCTGGGAGCGGATCGACGACGGTTATCTGAGGCACAGCGACAAAGAGGAAGTGTCCTATCCCTCACCCGAACGGCTGTTCCTTACTTGGCAGAACATCATGGACCGCACGGCCGAATGCACCCAACTGGCGCTCGAACCGCTGGCAGAAGCCGAAGGCTCGTGGGAACCGGTCCAGGCATTCCCCGGTCAGGTACCGGCCAGCGCCGGCTTGGGCGCGCGTGGCACGCCGTTCAGCCAGACCCTGTCGATCCTTGAGCACCTGCGGGAGGCCTGTCGGGTCTTGCTCGTGGCGAGAAGTCGCGGCCAGGTGGATCGCCTGCTGGCACTTCTGCGCGAGCATGACGTGCCGGCGATTGAATGGTCGGCGTCAAGCTGGTCTACGTCGACAGAGACGCGCGCGCCGTTTTTTGTCCTCAACGGCGATCTTTCCGCGGGCTTTCTGTCGTCGGAACTCCGGCTGGCAATCCTCACGGAGGAAGAACTGTTTGCAAAGGGCGCCCGTCACAAGCCGCAGGCCAAGAGCAAGGCTGCGACGTTCCTGTCGTCCCTTGAAGATCTCAATGTCGGCGATTACGTCGTGCACGTCCAGCATGGTATCGCTAAATATCGCGGGCTGAAGCGTCTGTCTGTCCAGGACTTCGACAGCGATTACC
>DASTQY010000414.1:0-5399 GCA_035761525.1 Nitrospira sp.
ACTTCCGGCAGACCCGATTGCCGCGATGGGAGGGACCATAACAGGCGGACCAACCGGCGTACCTATGCGCCAGACCTTAAACCTTGCTTCCAAGATCAAGGTGCTTGGCGTAGTGGTTGGAGACCGTGATGGGGTATCGGCGATCATTGAAGAGCTTGGCAGCAAGCGCCAGCTGTTTCTCCGGCTCCATGACGAGATTCCGGACATCGGAGAGCTGAGTGAGATCCGGCGAAACGGCATCGTGGTCCGGCAAGGCAATCAGCAGGAATTCCTGGAACTGTCGACCGGACAAGAGAGACCTCCAATGCCTCAGCCCGTGTCGACCGGACCGGCCACGTCTGGCGGAGGAGGCCAGATTAAGAAGGTCCTGGATCGGCGAGAAGTAGAACAGGCTTTGAATGATCTTCCCAAGCTGTTGTCTCAAGCCCGAGCCGTTCCGGTGCTTTCGAATGGGGCGATGACCGGATTTCGCTTGGACTACATTGCCCCCTCCAGCTTCTACGAAAAGATCGGTTTGCACTATGGGGATGTGCTCAAGCAGGTTAATGGCGTAGAAATCAAAGACCCCGGCACAATGCTCTCGTTATTCCAACAACTTCGTAACGAGAAATCCGTCAAGCTCGACGTCCTACGAAACAATCAGCGTACGACGATGTTGTTCGAGATACGCTAAGTCAGCCGGGCTGACATCCTTCCGACCCCCTCTTGTTCACTGGGTATATCTCCTGGTTTGGCTGCCAGTCAGCCGGCAGCTTGTCAGGGCCGGTCGGAGAGGAGTAGTTTAGTTCTTTCGGAGGCTTAGGCTGGTTTAAGCAATCCACAGGGGTAGGAGATCCCCTAGAGATATAGAGGTCTGACCACTCGTGGCGAAACACACGACTCCGACGCGACCGCTACTGGGCGCCATTCTGGAGCAAAAGTTCGGTTTATCCGAAGCCAAGCTCCTCGAGGCGCTGAACATCCAACAGACCAAGGGGGGACGTCTGGGAGAGGCCCTCATCAAGATCAGAGCGATCGAAGAAGATCTGCTGCTGCAAGCGCTCGCGATGCAGTTCGAAATGACCTGGCTTTCCCACCTCGACGTTAAGCAAGTCGATCAGGAACTCATCAAGAAGGTGCCGATTCATTTTGCGCGCCGCTATCGGGTGCTGCCTCTTAAAGTGGATGACGGAGCGATTGTCGTCGCGACCATCGATCCCTTGGAGACTGCCGCTCTCGATGATTTGCGGCTTCTCCTGGGGATGCCGGTGAAGCCTGTGCTCACTGGCGCCATGTCCTTGATGGCCTGTCTCAATCGCGCGTACGACGAGGCCGCGAGTCC
Source organism: Nitrospira sp. (assembly GCA_035761525.1). Classification (GTDB taxonomy): domain Bacteria; phylum Nitrospirota; class Nitrospiria; order Nitrospirales; family Nitrospiraceae; genus Nitrospira_C. Next base: position 1,322 of record DASTQY010000414.1, read on the forward strand.
AACGGGGGCGGAACAGGTGATGGAGGACATCGCAGCCAGCGAAAATCTCGACAAAATCGCACATGAGCTGGACGAACCCCAGGATCTGCTTGATGCGACGGACGAAGCGCCAATCATTCGGTTGGTGAACTCGGTGCTGTTTCAGGCGGTCCGGCAGCGGGCGAGCGACATCCACTTCGAATCGTTTGAACGCGGGCTCGTCGTTCGCTATCGCATCGACGGCGTGCTCTATCCCATTCTCACGCCGCCGAAGCATCTGCAGTCGAGCATTATCGCCCGTCTCAAAATCATGGCAGGATTGAATATTGCGGAAAAGCGGCTGCCTCAAGACGGCCGCTTTGCCATCCGGACTGCCGGAAAAGATGTGGACCTCCGCGTGTCGGTGTTGCCGACATCGCACGGCGAGCGCGTCGTGTTGCGCCTGCTTGAAAAGGAAAATCGACTGCTTAATCTGTCAGAAATGGGCTTCTCGCCAGACCGGCTTCGCACGATTCAACAACTCATTCGTCTCACGCACGGGATCCTCCTCGTGACGGGACCGACGGGCAGCGGCAAAACCACGACACTGTATGCGGCCCTGAGTGAAATCAACGCGCCGGACAAGAACATCATTACGGTCGAAGACCCGGTCGAATACCAGTTGCTTGGCATCGGCCAGATGCAGGTGAATCCCAAGATCAATCTGACGTTTGCGGCCGGGCTGCGATCGATTCTCCGGCAGGATCCTGACGTCATCATGATCGGTGAAATCCGTGACCGAGAGACGGCCGAGATCGCCATTCATGCGTCTCTGACCGGTCACTTGGTCTTCTCCACACTGCATACCAATGATGCCGCAAGCGCGGCCACCCGTCTGATCGACATGGGTATCGAGCCGTTCCTTGTCGCCTCCTCGGTGGTGGCGGTCCTGGCTCAGCGGCTGATCCGAAAGGTCTGTCCCGATTGCAAACAGGCCTATCACCCTGACGATGAAGAGCTCATCAGGCTGGGAGTGGTTCCCGGAAAGACGAAGCCGACGTTTTATCGTGGCACCGGCTGTCCGGCCTGCACGCAGACCGGCTACCGGGGTCGGACAGGGATCCATGAACTGCTCGTTCTGGACGACGAAGTCCGCCGGTTGATCGGCAACAAGGCGGATGCAGCCGTCATCAGACAGGCGGCGGTTTCGAAGGGCATGGTCCTCCTCAAGGAAGAAGCCGCGGAGAAGATTTTTGCCGGCATTACGACGACCGAAGAGGTCATGCGCATGACGCAACAAGAGGTCGAGGTCTAGCGGATGCCGGTCTATCAATACCGGGGCTACAAAGCGGACGGTGCCTCTGCTACCGGCATTGTCGATGCCGAAAGCCCGAAAGTCGCCCGACTCAAGTTGCGGAAAGACGGCGTATTCCCTACCGAAATGGCGGAGCAGGAAGGCGCGACCAAAACGGTCATAGCCCGCTCCTCTTCAGGGTTGATCGCCGGTGTCACCCGCTCCCCCGTGCTGACGGTGACCGACGTGGCCTTGATGACCAGGCAACTGGCCACCCTCCTGGTTGCGGGTCTGCCGCTCGTTGACGCCCTGGGCGTGCTCATGGACCAGACCGAGAAGAAAGCAGTGAAGGGCCTCCTCGCGGACGTCCGGGAAGCGATACGCGGAGGGGCATCGTACAGCGCCGTACTCGAGCGGTACCCCAGAGATTTTTCTTCCATCTATGTCCATATGGTGCGGGCCGGGGAAGCCAGCGGAGCCTTGGACCAGATTTTGTTCCGGCTAGCGGAGTTCCTGGAGAAGCAGCTGGCTCTCAAGAATAAAGTGACCAATGCGATTCTCTATCCGGCAATCATGCTGGTGGTCGGGACCCTGGTCTTGTTCTTTCTCGTGACGTTCGTGGTCCCGAAGATCACTGCAGTCTTTGCCCATTCCAAACAAGCCCTGCCCTGGCCGACTATCGTGTTGATGGAAATTAGTCAATTTTGCTCCGACTACTGGATGGTCCTGCTTGCGGGGATCCTGGCGGGCATCTGGGGACTCCGCCGGTTCAAAAAGACGGAGACCGGTCGTGTCTTCGCCGACCGGCTGCTCCTCAAGCTTCCGTTGATCGGTCAGGTGGCGCGAATGGTCTCGATTTCGCGGTTGGCCAGTACGTTGGCCACGATGCTGTCGAGCGGCGTGCAATTATTAGAAGCGCTCGATGTAGCGAGACGGGTCATGAACAACCGCGTGCTCGAGCAAGCCGTCGAAGAGGCCCGGCAGAACATCCGGGAGGGAGAAACGATCGCAGAACCCCTGAAACGCAGCGGCCAGTTTCCTCCATTGGTCACCCACATGATCGCCGTCGGTGAGAGGAGCGGAGAAATGGAAGAGATGCTGCGGCGCATCGGGCAGATCTATGACGGCGAGGTGGATCGCGTCATTACCCGCTTTACGTCGCTGCTCGAGCCCATCATGATCGTCGTGATGGGTGTGGTCGTGTTGTTCATCGTCGTCGCGATCTTGCTCCCCATCTTTGAAATGGGACAAATGGTACGGTAAACGTTGCTATCTGAGGAGGTATCGGTGCGCGCACAGACACACACGGTACGGGGCGGCACAGCAGTGTTCCGATCGGAGCGCGGTTTCACGTTCATCGAAATCATGGTGGTCGTGGCGATTCTCGCCATCCTGGCCGCACTAGTGGTGCCACGAATCATGGGGCGAACGGACGATGCCAAGCGGACGGCTGCGAAGGTCCAAATCCGTAATATCGAAGGTGCACTCCAGTTGTACAAACTCGACAACGGTGTCTATCCGTCGACCGAGCAAGGTCTCAGAGCCTTGGTCGAGAAACCTTCAGTTGGTGTCGTGCCGAAAAAATGGAAGCTCGGCGGATACCTGCCAAGTATTCCCGAAGATCCTTGGGGGAATCCATACAAGTATCTGAGCCCGGCGCCCGTTCAGCAGGGACAGTATGGGCAGATCAAGGCCGACTATGAAATTACGTCGTACGCGACGGACGGCGAAGCCGGCGGAGAAGGCGTCAACGCCGATATCACGAATTGGAATATGGAGAAGGACTAAGATCGTGGAGCCGAGAGCCAGGTTGGAGCTGCCAACGCGTGGTACGAGCGAGTCTGCGCTCGGTCAGGCTTCCATCGCCAAGTTTCGCAGGCTACACGATGCAAGCGGATTCACGCTGCTGGAAATTGTCATGGTTCTGTTCTTGTTGACCGGGATGCTCAGTCTCGTGATTCCCAAGCTGTCGATCGGGCAAAATCTCGGCAGTGTCGGAAGAAAATGGGTAGGATCTTTGAAAATGCTTCAAGACTTGTCGATGACGACGCAGAAGACGGTGCGATTGTACGTCGACATCGATCGCGGGATGTACTGGCCAATGGTTCTCGATGGCAATGAAGAAAAGACTCCGCAAGATCCGATTTGGGCCTACCCGCTCAGCCTTCCGGAGACCGTGCGATTCTCAGACGTCCAAGTGGGTGCAACGAGAAAGGAGACCGGCCGCGTGGATATCTTTTTCTACCCGAACGGCCGCATCGACCAAGCCACGGTGCATCTGACCGATGGCAACAACAATGTGATGGGTATTTTTGTGGAACCGGTGACGGCTCTGATCCGCGTCACGGATCACCGTATCGATCCGCCGAAACCGCTGGCCATCCTCGAACGGATCCGGCCCTTGCTCCAGCCTATCACGCCCGGCCTCAGGCCGGCGTCCGTCATGGGCGCTCCAAAGTAGCGCATTCCAGGAAGCTGAACACGGAGGGGGTCATGCCACACCAGCATGTGAGCCGACATTCTCCCGCTAAGGCAAACGGCTTCACGCTGCTCGAAGTGCTGATCGCGATCGCGATTCTAGCATTTGCGCTGCCGGTTCTGCTGGGACTGCGCAATCGGGATTTGGATTTCCACGCTCGGGCGGCTGACATCACCGCCGCGACGATGTTGGCTCAAGAAAAACTGATCGAAGCAGAACTGAGTCCTGTCTACCCTCTCGGGGAAACCACCGGTGATTTTCGAAACCCGCCACCGGGCTACCAGGTACCGGGCGACATCGCCAATCGTGCCCAACGGTTCCGGTGGAAGCGCCTCATCACGTCGACA
>DASTQY010000415.1:0-3759 GCA_035761525.1 Nitrospira sp.
GGGAATGCGCACCGTCCTTCTCCCTCCGCTCATCGAGGAAGCCCGTATGTCCGGCGCCTATGTGGGTTCGCTCGCACACAGCATTCTGACAAAACAGGAACCGATTCCGAGACCGTGCTGCCTCGTGGCAGGAGGCGAGACAACGGTGAATGTCAGGGGAGCCGGCAAAGGCGGCCGCGCGCAGGAATTTGCGGTAGCAGCCGCCCAGGTGGTGGCCGGACTTCCGGATGTGTATGTGGCCGGCGTGGGCACCGATGGCACCGATGGTCCGACGGATGTTGCCGGAGCTCTTGTCGATGGAAATACGTGGCAACGAGCGAGGCGGTTAGGGATTGATCTCAATGCCGCACTGAAGCAGAACGACACGTACCGTGCGTTGAAGCGGCTCGGGTCCCACATCATTACGGGTCCAACCGGCACCAATGTCAATGACCTTTACCTGCTCTTTGTCTTGTAGGTACTATCCGACTGATGGGTGCTCCGCTCGTGCTGCCACTCGCCCAATGCCGTGATGCCTCGCTCGCCGGCGGCAAGGCCGCCGGTCTCGCGCGCTTGTTGAAGACCGGAGTGAAGGTGCCGCCGGGGTACTGTCTGACGACATGTGCCTATCGTGCCGCGTTGGAAGCGGTCGGATTTTCTCCAGGTGAATGCTGGCGGCGGGCGATTAAACTCCAGGGTGACGACCGGGAACGGGAGCTCGAAGACTGCCGGCAGATGATTCTGCGCGCAGACATTACCCACCTCGTGCACGACTTGCGTCAAACCCTTGGGGAGGGAATAGGGTTTGAACAGCGGTGGGCAGTACGTTCGTCGGCAACTAACGAAGACATGGTCCGGATGAGTTATGCCGGCCTGTATCGAACGGAGCTCGGACTGCTGTGGGATGAGATCGGGCGCGGCATCACAGCGGTCTGGGTCTCCGTCTGGGACGCGGGGGTGATCGAGTACATGAAGAAGAGTGGAACTGCCGAGGCGCCGCCGGCCATGGCGGTGATCATTCAACCGATGCTTGATGCAGCGGTCGCCGGAGTCGCCTATTCGGTCGATCCGGTGACGGGGCGGAGCGGTCATGTGACCGTCAACGCAATTCGTGGGCTGGGATCCCCTCTTGCCGACGGAAAGGTCACGCCGGATCAGTACACGGTTGAGACAGGGCCCGATCAGCCGGCTCGACTGATCCGGTACACCCCCGGTCATCAGGCGGAGCGGCTATTGCTCGGTCGCAGCGGTGTCACGACTGAGTCGGTTCGTGCCGAGGAGCGCAACGTATCCGCTCTCTCGGAGCAGCAACTGGTCGAGGTGGCTGCGCTGGTCAACCGAATCGAACAGGCGTTCGGCGGACCGGTCGACGTCGAATGGGCGTTTGACCAGCAAGGGCTGTGGGTCCTTCAATCGCGACCGGTCACGGCAGTCCGATCAGTCTCTGATCTCACCAATGAGGAGAGTGAGTGGTCGAGAGCGAATTTCAAGGAAACGCTGCCGGAGGTGCCCAGTCCGATGGGTCTTTCGTTTCTTGAACAGTTCATGGATGCGTACATCCTTTCCCACTATCGCCGGCTGGGGTGTCGAATCCCGTCCGATGTTTCGTCCGTCCGTACGCTGTCAGGTCGGCCCTATGTGAATGTGTCTCTGTTCTATACCTTGATCGGTCAACTGGGTGGCAATCCCGCCCTGCTTGTGGAACAGATGGGAGGCGAACCACTGCAATCGCCTGTGATGGTGCAACCATTGGACTGGCCGGCATTCCTCAAAGCCGGTTTTCTCATGTGGCAGGAGATGAGACGAGTCTTGCAATGTAGTCCCACCTGGTTCGCAGAGATGAAGGCACTCGCTCTCCTTTATAGTCCTGACCGCGTTCGGGCTCTATCCCTGGAGGATGCCGAAGCTCGCCTCGATGAGTTAGCTCGCTGGCTGCCTTCCCGCGAAGTGACGTTTGGAATTGCGGCAGGAGTGGGGCAGAGTTTGCAAGCCTTCAGCCGGCTGCTGCCCGGCTGGCTGGGAAGGGATTGGCGCGGGTTGTTGAACGCCGCCTTGCAGGGTCTAGGCACCGTCATCAGCGCGCAACAAATTCTACGCCTGGCCGAGTTGGTCGAGTTGGCCAGGGCTGAGCCGGCTGTGTCGGACCGGCTCAGCCGTGGAGGATGGGAGCGAGGCTTTTATCGTCGAAGCTTCGCAGGGAGTGAATTTCTTGCCGGGTTCGACCGCTACCTTGCGGACTATGGTCATCGCGGTATAGGGGAATCGGACGTCATGTCTCCGCGGATGGCCGATCAGCCCGAAGCTCTGCTCGAGGTGATCCGGATTCAGCTCGCCGGTCCGCCAACCACTCCGGCAGCCATTGCCGGACGCCAACAGGCGGCGAGAGAAGAGGCATTGGCGTCGATCAAGGCTCGCTGCGGTCTTCGGTTCGATCGGTGGCTCATTTTTCACTGGTGGTATCGGCGGCTCTGTCGATTCTTCGCCCTGCGCGAAGCCAATCGCCACCATTTGATGTGGTATTCCGCTGCGGCGCGAAACCTGTTGCTTCATGTCGGAGATCTCATGACCGTCCAAGGCCTGTTCCACGTTCCAGGGGACATCTTCTTTCTGACGCTGCAAGAATGCGAGGTCATGTCATCGGAACGGAGAAAAAACTGGGGAGCTCTGGTCAAGGCACGCCGAGCCCAGCGGGAACAGTGGCTGAGCGTGGAGGTACCGGATACTATTCGGAACCTGGAGCCATCGGAGCTGAGTGATCCTCTCCTGGAGCCCAATGGCCTGCTCTCGGGCATTCCTGTCAGCTCCGGACGGGCGTCCGGGCCAGTGACCTTTGTGCGATCAGAGGCGGATTGGATCAACGTGCGACGAGGCGACATCATTGTCGCACCGGTCATCGATCCTGGCATGGCCCCATTATTCGGTGTTGCGGCAGGATTGGTCGTGGAAATGGGCGGCACGCTTTCACACGGGGCGATCATAGCCCGCGAGTACGGGTTGCCGACGATCACCAACGTGCGTCGCGTCATGACTCAACTGTCCCAGGGCGAGATTGTCACCGTCGACGCCCGGCATGGTATCGTGAGACGTGAGGCAGCCGCGTCGGGACCCTAACAGACCAGTCGACAAGAAACTTGCTGCGCTCGTTGGACATCCGCGCTCGTCCGGTTTGCAGGCAAGACTTTTTTGTCAACAACCCTAAGGGAATTTTCCTGATGCAGACCTCTCGTCTGTAGGGCCGAACGGCTCTGAGTGTTTTCCTGCTCTTGACGTTTTTCGTGATATTACGTAACCTCCCGCAACTAATCGTTCAATTGCCTGTCCATACATCCATACTGGGATCAGAACTTCTCTCCGTGCATGGACGGAGTCCGACCTATGCTTGAGAATCCGGCGTTTGGCCTCGGCCTCCTTGGGGGCATTGTGCTCGGAGGACTGGCTGTGGGCGCGTGGATTTCTGCTCGCCTGCGGGCCAGATTCGATGGCGAACTATGCCATGCGTTAGCACGTGCCCAATTCGCCGAGACGTTGACCGAGGAATTGCGGCGTGGTGAGCAGGTCGACCAGGCAGAAGTTGGCCGTCTCCGCGGCGAGCTCGCCGACGCCGTGCGAGCCCGCGCGATCGCTGAAACGCAGGCAGAGGAAACCGTCAAACGTGCAGAGGAATAACAGACACTCCTGGCCAAGGCGCGTCACGAGCTGGCCGAATCATTTCAAGCCCTCTCCGGAGAGGCACTCAAACAGAATAATGAGGCATTTCTCACGCTCGCCAAGAGCACGTTT
>DASTQY010000416.1:0-2306 GCA_035761525.1 Nitrospira sp.
CGGTCGCAAGAGGCCGCAGGCGAATGTGGAGATTTAAAAGTGTGGAATCAGGCCAGTTTCACAGTAATCTACCCGCATCGATGAATTTATCGGCAATCCGACCATACATTTCCTCCACGGCTTCGGTTTCTTCGTTTGTGAGTTCGATTTTTAACAGGGCTTCGCACGCACGCATGTATTCCTGAATGGGTTGGCGGTAGTCCGGCATTCGACTCCTTTTGGGGGTACGGAAGTTCAGGAAACGAAATGGTGTTTACTTCTCGGAGGAACCATTGTGGATCTTTTGGACTTCAGCCACATAATACTTAATCATCGCCAGTTCCTCCTCAGAGAACGCTGGGCTGGAGGTTGCGGCTGCTAAGAGACGCTCACTAGCTCGGAGGTACTCCTGAACTTCGCGACGATAGGCGAAGACAGGATTGTCCGACATAGAACCCGACGGCCTTTCTCACAAGTGGCGCCGGTCGGGTTTTCCTGGAGACCGTCGGCAGTGTGTGTGGTTGGAGGCAGGAGTATGCCCTTTCTTGGGGGGGGCAATAAGCTATTAGCTTTAGGATAAAGTATTTAGCATCAATTTAAGTTGGGACGCGATAGGAGATGGTGTCAAGGTGGTTCGACGGGGCCAGGAAGGATTGAAGACTTGGAGCCCCCTTTCGGTGGAACGGAATATCAACTCAGCCCGCTGATTACCGATCAGCGGGTGCAGAAACTGTTACGGGAATTGGGGTAGATGAGGCATCAGGGATCTGGGGGCTGCGCCGTCTGATCGTGACCGTGCGAATGTCGGAGTGCGAGGCGGGGGCGCTGCTGGCGGTATAAAAGGCTGTATCCCGAACAATCTGTCTGGCCAGTTCGTTCAGGCAGGTTTCCGTGACATGTCCCTTGAGTTCCTCGATCATGATCGGGGTGGCACCGAAGAGCTGATAGCGGGCCGTGCCGGACGACTGACCTTCGTAGCGTTTGACCTGCCCGTCCCAGCGTTCCAATTCGAGTGAGACGTTGGCCGCGTATCCATATTCCAGCGGAAGGAAGGGAGTCAAGGTATACATGGATGCGCCAATGACAATGCCTTTCCAGGCGGCGCCGCCCGCATGAGGATCGATCGTTTCGCTCAGGAGGATTTTGGCTCTCACGATTTTATCGTTGGATGCCGATACGGCGTACGTGCCGGAAGACAAGTGCGAGAAGAGGCCGATTTCAGCCAGCGAGCTGAGGATCCGTTGCTGCGTCTCGGCGGACGTATTCTGAGGAGAACCGTTTCTCGTCGTGCGGATTACGTCAATGACAAGCGGCACTTGTTCGTCGCGAGCGATCTGTTGAGCGCCCGGGTCCTGCGTTTCTGAGAGAGGGGCCATTTCGATCCAACGACTGCAGCCGGTGGCCGCTGTCAGAATCGATATGGTGGCACAGCACAGAAACGTCAGGCGGCGAAGTGTTTTAGGGTTCACGATGTGCTCCTAGAAGTAGAATGAGAAGCCTCCGAACGGCAGACTGGAGTTGAGCCCCAGGTTGGGCATCCGGGTGCCGGCGTTGGAAATGTGATGAAACCGGTAGCCGACGTTGAACGAGAATTGGGACGTAAAGAACCAGGAAAGGCCGCCACCGGCGGTGAGGATGAAGTTGAAGCGCGAAGACTCTTCCGGAATACGCCCGCCGAGATCGGTGTAAAAGGGACCACCGGCAAATTCGATGTAAGGTCTGAGGCGACCGGTCCCTTCGAACATGTACTTGATTTTGGGTGTAAAGCCGACGCCGTGGGTGAGGAAGGGCTCTTGAAACTGGATATACACGATTTCGGCGCCAAGCAAAAGTTGTCCGCGATAGAAGCTCTTGCCGATGGGATCCGTCAAGACCATCGCCCACGATGGCATCAAGGCTGGACCGCTTTGTTTTGTGGTGTGCTCGGTCGTCAACCGGTGAGGCAACAAATAGCCGGCGCTCAAACTGATTTCCTGCGTTCCGACCGTCAAATGAGGGGTGACTTCCCCTGCCTGGCACGGAATCGTCATGGTGGACACGAGCAACGCGAAGGCGATACGGGCTGCCAGCGAAGGTGGCGTCATTCAACATCCGGTTGAACCTTTGTCGGCTTGTGTGCACGCCAACAGGAGGTACGCAATCGTGACGCTTCCCAAGGTAGCAGAGAATGAACGGGTGTCCAGTAAGAGAGGAAATTGTGCAGAGAAGATTTCAAGCAAGATGTCTGAAGATCATCTTACGGAGTACACCTCATTGTAGCTGTATTGCTCGCAGACAATGCCAGGATCTCGTTAAGGTGAGATTATGAATGTGTTAATTTCTCGTCC
>DASTQY010000417.1:0-3355 GCA_035761525.1 Nitrospira sp.
GGTCGGATCGCTCTGCAACGGAATGTGCTTCTTCAATCGGTTATGGAACACCGCCGAAATCTCTTCCCGTTCTCCATTAGATGCTGATTCCTTTTCGATCACGGATGCCAGCGTCAGCACCTCATGCTGGCTCATTTTCAACTCCTGCGCCCGCGCGTGAAGCTCGGCCGTATAGACCTGCCGCAGGTGCTCGACCATGGTCGAGAGGACGTCTTTCGCTCTGACGTTCTTGGGAAATTTATAGGTGTCGGGATACAGGTACCCTTCCAATGTGTCAGCCTGGATTCCGAGCGAAGCGATAAACGTTGGATCCTTCATGAGCCGCAACAGCTCTTGACGATCGACAAGTCCCTGCTGTCCGAAGATGTCGGCAATCTGCACCATTGTCAAGCCTTCGGGAATGAGGACCGGATGAAGCACCACTTGCCCATTGAGCAGCCTCGCCAGAATCTCCACAGGCAGCATGCTGGGGTTCAACTCGTATTCCCCGGCTTGAATCTTTCGATCTGCCGACTGGAGTCGCCCGATCCACACGAACGCGGCCCGGCTTTTGATCAGCCGTTCACGTTCGAGCAGCGCCGCGACCTGCTGAAAGCTCGACCGGTCGGGAATCCGGATGATTTGATTGGGAGGATTGAGGCGGGCGGGAACAGCGGGGCCTTCCGCCCATCTAATGATCTGATACCCGGCTATGCCGAGAACGGCGCCGCCGACCAGCAGAGTGAGAAAAATGCTCCGAAGCTTCATCAGTCTTGTCTATCGTCTGGGGGTCAGAATCAACGACCCGATGCTCAGCCGATTCGCGGCTCGCCAGATAGCTTTGAAGCAAGATGGCGGCGGCCACGCGATCGACGGTTCCCTTTCGTTTTTTGCGGCTGACGTCAGCGGCGATGAGCAGATCTTCTGCCGCTTTGGTCGTCAACCGCTCATCCCATAGGACAAGCGGGACCGGCAGTCCCTGCTCCAACCTGGAGGCAAAATCCCGCATGGCCAGGATGGCCGGGCCTTCTCGCCCGTCCAACTGCAGCGGAAATCCGAGAACGACCTGCCCCACCTCATGGGTGTTGACGAGGGAGACAATGTGCGCCACGTCACGATCCAGCGTGCGTCGCTCGAAGGTTTCCAGCGGCTGTGCAGTCCAGCCCAGTTCATCGCTTAGCGCAACGCCGATTCGCTTGGTCCCATAATCCAACGCCAGTATCCGTGGTCCAGCCATGATTCTACCGCTGAAGCGCGTGTTCGACCAAGCCAAAGACCTTTTCCAACGAGGCATCGAGCTTTGAAGAGTCTTTCCCGCCGGCTTGTGCCATTTCCGGACGTCCCCCTCCCGTACCGCCGACCTCTGCCGCCATCACTTTGATGAGGTCGCCGGCTTTGATTTTTCCTGTCAGATCTTTCGTCACGACGACGAGCAAGGAAACCTTGCCGTCCTCCATTGCCGCTCCCAACGCGACGACGCCGGTTTTAAGCTTGTCCCGCAGTTGGTCGGCCAGCGCACGCATGCCGTTCATGTCGAGGCCATCGGTTCGTTGCACATGGACCGGCACACCGGCAATGGTTCTTGCCGTCGCAGCTACGCCGGAGCCGCTGGCCATTTTGAGCTTCAACTCTTCCAATTCCCGCTCTTTGTCCTTGAGTTGCGCCATGACCTTCCGTGTTTTGGCCACCAACTCGGAAGGCCCCACCTTTAAGAGTTCAGAAAGTTCCCTGACTTCCGTTTCGAGCTTTTTCATCATGGTCATCGCGCCGCTGCCTGTCTGAGCTTCGATCCGCCGGACGCCGGCGGCCACGCCGGTCTCTGAGACGATCCTGAAAAGCCCGATTTCGCCTGTGTGCCGGCAGTGCGTACCGCCGCACAGCTCCTTACTGAACGATTCAACGGTGACAACGCGCACCTCGTCGCCGTATTTATCGCCGAAGAAGGCCAATGCCCCCTTCGCCACCGCATCTTGAATGCTCATGACCTCGGACCGAACGGTTTCGTTCCTGCGGATTTCTCCATTGACCACCGATTCAATCTCGTCAATGTCACGAGAAGACAGCGGCCGGAAATGGGCAAAGTCGAACCGAAGCCGGTTGGGAGCCACCAGCGATCCGAACTGTTTGACGTGTGGACCAAGCAAATCACGCAAGGCGGCATGGACCAAATGGGTTGCGGTATGGTTTCTCTCCGCATCCTGTCGGGTCGTCCTGTTCACGGAGAGGTGCAGCTGTTCCCCTTCTCGAATGCGCCCGGTGCTGACGGTTCCCTTATGCAGGATGACAGTCGCAACAGGGCGGGTCGTTTCCTTGATATCCAGACGACCTTCCGCCCCCACAAGCACGCCCTGGTCCCCGACCTGCCCGCCGCCTTCCGCATAAAAGGGCGTCACGTCCAACACCACCTCAACCTCATCCCCCTCGTGCGCTTCCTTGACGAGGCGATCGCCTTTGAGAATCGCTTGCACGATGCTGTCGGACTCCAGCTGGTCGTAGCCCACGAACGTCGTGGCACCGACGCGTTTGGCTATGTCGGCGACGGCCGGCCTGGCTATTTCCTGCTCGAATCCGCTGGTTTTGCGGGCACGCGTCCGCTGTTCTTCAATCGCGGCATCGAACCCCGCCTCATCCACGGTCATGCCTTGCTCCCTGGATGCCTCGGTAATGAGATCCATCGGGAATCCATAGGTATCGTACAGCTTGAACACGTCCGCCCCAGGCAGGATGGTGCCGCCGCCCGAGCGGGTCTTCGCAATCAGCTCGCTCAAAATCGGCAGGCCCTGATCGAGTGTGGCGATAAAGCGTTCTTCTTCGCCCTTCGTCGCTTCGGCAACGGTCGCAGCGGCATTGCGCACTTCGGGATAGGCGTCCCCCATCTGCTGGACGACCGTCCCGGTGAGTTCGTGGAGAAAGGGTTCCACGATGCCGAGCAGCCTGCCATGGCGGGCGGCGCGGCGCAAAATACGACGCAGCACATAGCCCCGGCCTTCGTTGGATGGAAGAATGCCGTCCGTCATCAGAAAGGTGATGGCACGCAGATGGTCCGCCACGACGCGCATGGAGCGATCGGTCTGCTCCTGCTTGCCGTATTCCCGTCCGGCCCGAGCGGCGATGGCAGACAGCACAGGCAAGAAGAGATCGCTGTCATAGTTGCTGTGAACACCTTGAGCCACCGCTGCAAGCCGTTCTAATCCCATCCCCGTGTCAATGCTGGGCTTGGGCAAAGGATGGAGCATTCCAGCTGCATCTCGATTGAACTGCATGAATACGAGATTCCAAATCTCGATCACCCGGTCCCCTTCGCCGTTCGGCCGATCGTCGCCGGGCACAGCCGGACCTTGATCGAAATGAATCTCAGAGCAAGGCCCGCAGGGGC
>DASTQY010000418.1:0-12945 GCA_035761525.1 Nitrospira sp.
CATCATGTCTGCCTGGCGCGACGTCCTTGAAGGGCTCCGGTATGTGCTGAAAGGCCGCCGGATCATCATCTTTCTGACGATCACTGCCTCGCTGTACACATTCGCCACGAGCGCATTTACCACGCTGTTCCCGGTGTTCGCGAGGAAACTGCTTGATCTCGGCCCGGTGGAAGTCGGCTACTTGTGGTCCATGCTCGGAATAGGACTGCTCACCGTTTCGCTCGCACTCACCGTCATCAGCGCCTGGAGCGTGAAGCGCCGGATTAAGGTGATTGCCGTGGCCAGCGCCGTGAGCGGTCTCGCCCTTCTGGCCCTGGTCATGGTAAATCATCCGACTGAGGCGGCTGGCCTGTTGATCGTCTTGGGTGGCGGGTTGGGAGTCCTCACGCCAGTCGCTTGGGGTGTACTTCAGGAAGTGGCACCGGCCCACATGCTCGGCAGAGTCCTGGCCTTCTATACGCTCGGCGCCATGGCCGCCGCAATGGGAGGGATTACCCTGTTCGGATGGGTGACTGGTCGATTCGGGGTGCCCGCCGCGGTCGTCGCGATAGGACTCGTGATGGGCTGCACCGGCCTATCCGCCTGGGGTTTTCTTGACAATATGTCCGAGCGGCCCCCCAAGCGTGAACCACCCCTTGTCCGAGATCAGGCGTAGGCCATCCGCGCTAGGGAGCATCCGAGTCATGAAACCATGCGGGTGTATGGTATTGCTTACCAAAAATGCAGGGACCAAGAACGAGGACTCTCCCTAGGTCTTGATTGTCGGGGTTTCGACGTTAATGGTAGAGTGTGCCTGGTGAGATAAAACTTTAGGTTCGACCTGTGGTTAACGAAGCACTCGTTTCTAAACACCGGTTAATTTTTACTCGAAGATCCGGCAGTAAACCTGGCAAGGTGTGTGCAAGACTCGATCGTCGAGCGGGTGTGACTTAGGAGCAGAGCATGACGACCGATGCAGTTGAACGCCAACAAGATGTAACGGCGCCCACTTCGCGGATGCCCGGATGGCAGTTATTGAAGGAGCGGGATTTCAGTCTCTTGTTCTGGGGCCAAATGACGTCCCAGATCGGCGACAGCCTCAATCGAGTCGCGCTTTTATGGTTCGTCTATCAACTGACCGGTTCCGCCATGAAGATGGTGATGATCGGCTTGCTGCAGACGATCCCACCACTCGTCCTCAGTCCCTTGATCGGGGTATATCTCGATCGAGCAAACAAAAAAACGGTCATGGTCTGGGTGGATATCATCCGAAGCGCCTTGGTCCTCCTCATCCCACTTCTCTACGCGTTTGATCAGTTGACGCTCGAGCGTTTGTATGTGGCCGTGTTCCTCCTGGCTATCGTGTCGACTATTTTTGGCCCCGCTTTATCAGCCTCCGTGCCACAACTCGTGCGGCGGGACCAGCTGACCGCCGCCAATGCCCTGCTGCAGACGACGACCAACACCGGTCTCCTGATCGGCCCGCTGATTAGCGGGGTGGGAATCGCCCTTATCGGCTCTCAAAACGTCCTATATGTCGATGCTGTGACGTTTTTCGTGTCCGCCCTCTGCCTCATCGGCATACGCATGCGTCCATTGGACAGGAATTACCTTGAGAAGGGACGCGGCACTTGGACACAGGAACTGCTCGCCGGAATCCGCTTTGTATATCTCGAGCAAACCGTGCTGGTCCTGATGGTCACGGCAGCCCTGTACAGCTTGGCGGCCAGCGCCTTCGCTTTCATGCTGCCCGTATTCGCCGAACAGAATTTGAGTGCTGGCGCGCTTGAGGTTGGAGCGTTATGGTCCGCTCTTGGCGCCGGTATGCTGGCCACATCGACGTGGTTGGCTTCTCTGACTCAAGGCGATTTACATGGGCGCTTTACGCTCATTTTCCGATCGATGGCCGTCGGCGGACTCGCCATGTGCGGTCTCAGCATGTTGACGGCCCCGTTGATTGCGGGAGCCTTGATTCTGATCATCGGCGGGAGCACCGCTCTCTTCATGCCGATCGTATGGGGCGTGCTGCAGGAGGTTACGCCAGCGCCCCTCCTGGGTCGGGTCTTTACCACTTTCAGTACCGGGTCTATGGCCTCTGCCATGGCAGGCATGGCCGGGTTCGGCTGGGCGGCCGATACCATGGGGCCGCACGTCAGCCTCCTGGGTATCGGACTCGTACTCCTCTGCACCGCCTGCCTTGCCTTCCTTTCGTGCCGCCGGTTCCCAAGCCGACCACGCCCGACACCACTCCTCTCCCCGTTGGACGCGTCAGACCAGAAAATGGCCGCATGACGCGCGGCCGGAGCCGCAGGGCATTCCCCACACACTAAATGAAACGTAGCGTTCCGCCTGGAAGAGGATGGCTACTATGCCGCCCGCAGGTGAGGAGCGTCCGACCCGATGCGCCGGTCTAGCACCCGCCAGTTCACGTTGGCAAAAAATGCATTGATGTACTCACCGCGCTGGGACGGAGAATAATCGAGCAGAAAGGCATGTTCCCACACGTCCATCACGAGCACCGGTTGGAAACCGGCCACGTTCCCGTGTTCATGCAAGGTTATCCAATGGTTGCTAAGCCGGCCGGATGATGGGTCCTGAAAGCAGATGGCCCACCCGACGCCGCGCATCTTTCCGACACTCACGAAATCTGTTTTCCACCGGTCGTAAGTTCCGAATGACATCTCAACCCGTCGGAGAAAGGCCGAGGTGTTGTCCGGCTTGATCGATGCCTGTGGCGTCAAGTTTTCAAAGTAATACTCATGCAATACCATGCCGTTGAATTCAAACCCCAGCCGGCGGGTGAGCTCGGAGTAGGCTGGAAATTCTTCCTGATCGACATTGCCATCCTGTAAGAACTGTGCAATACGGCCTTGCAATGCATTCGTAGCTTTGACGTACCCCTCATACAGTGACAAGTGCGTGTCGATGGTTTTATCGGAGATACCTTGCAGCCCGTGAAGGTTGAACGACTTGGTCTTATAGGGTTGATCAGGCAGCATGACTTTCCTCCTGGTGGTTCAGATGGAAATGTCCTTGTTTTCCTCTTGCGATCCCATCCGCATACCCTCCTGACCGGATGGCGACTCCACGTTCAGAATTTTGACATCGATAATCAGATGCTTTCCAGCCAGCGGATGGTTAAAGTCGACCGACGCTACAGGACCGGACAACTCCGTGACCACAAACGGCACTCCCTCTTCTGTCGCGAGAATGGTTCCAGGTTTGGTATCGGGTGGAAGACTGTCGGCGCTGATCACGCCTTTCTTGGTTTCATCATAAGGGCCAAATGCGTCGTCGGACGACAGGTCTACACGCTTTTCATCCCCTTTTTTCATGCCGGCGAGTGCTTTCTCCAGATTAGGCAACATTTCATGATGGCCGGGAGTGAATTGGCTCACGTTCTTCGGAATGACGAGACGTGATTCTGGGACGGTGATCGTAAATTCCATCAGTACGACCGAGCCGTCTTGAATGATCGGCTCGTTCTCTGCCCACACGACAAGCATCAAGGGGGAAATCAGTAAACCCACGAGGGCCGAGACGACCACGAACAGTTTGAATCGACGCATGATGGCGCTCCTTCCCAACGTTGTTGCGCTGCGTCTCCAGTGGGGGGTTCACCAGTTGGCAGGCAGACTCATTTAATGAGGCGCCATGCGCCCTGAACCGCTTGAGTCGCTATCATATTGCTCCCCTCGCTCCTGATGAGGACTTCCCTGCGCCAACTGGCTCGCCGCATGGCTTTGCCGCCAGTTGCCATATTGTTCCGGTCCTAACACATCCCTTGCCTCACGCAAGGCTTTGATACCTGCCATGCGCAGTTTGCTATGTTCCTGATCGGCCTTCTGGACGGCTGTTTCGATGGAAAACAATGAGCTACGGTTGTCATGGATCAGCTTCAATGCCTCCATTTCGCTACGCTTATACGCCGTTTCGCGGTCACGCCGGGTCCGCTCATACTGATCAGTAATCGTTCTGATTTTGTCCGTCTGCTCCCGCGACAGCTTGAGATCCTGACTTTGCTGCAGCAAGGCTTGCAGGCTATTGCTCACATAGTCGTGATCCGGCCGGTCCGGCGTCTGGGAAGCCATCTGCATCAGTCGTTCGAGCTGAGCTTCTGAGGGAGTCTCCGCTGCACTGACAGGCAGCGCGGCGGTGATCGCGACACAACCAATCGTCAGGACTACAAGCATCTCTCTCCCAACCGTGAGCATGATGTCCTCCTTCAAAGCTATTTTTCTAGAAGCAGCAAGGGATGTGCCGTCATACCTGTTATGCCTAAGCCGTCCGAACTTAGACGCAAGGAGCCGGACACCAGCTGGCATTCTGTCCGGCGTCGGACAGCTTGTCTCGAATTCTCTGAAATCAGTGTGAGGAACGGTGCTCTACCTCAGGCGGCCTTTCGCTTATTACGCTTGGGTTCCTGACTTTGTGCTGACGGCGGTTGCGCTTCGGAGGTTGCTGACGCTATGTCGGTCGAATGAGTACGCTCGGCAAAGTCTTCCGAGGAGGCAGGGTGAAGTTCCCACCTGTTCTCATCACGACGCTCAATTTTAGCTTCCGGATCCAGCGGCTCACTGTCCTCGTAGTTGATGCCTACCGCCCGCCCGATTTCGTCGACGATGTCCTGGTCCGGCGTCGGAGTGGAGCCTCCAACGGTTTCTTCACCCACCGACGCCTGATCCCAGGCGGCATCGATGTCACCACCGGTCAGCACCGCTTCGGCCGGAATGGAGGTATCCTGCTTTGCTTGTTCATACCAGGGTATTTCTGTTTGCGCCTCCTCAGGCTCCTCCGTGTAGGCGGTCTCTTCATATTGACGAATCACTTGGTCGGCATCGATTTCCCTCTTGTTGTCTTTGGGGTCCATCAGGCTACCTCCTCCAGTTAATTACGCTCTTCGGCAGCCGCGATCACGACCCCATCGCGCACCAGACAGGCGGCCGGATCGTGAAACACTGCATGAATGCCCAACGTGTACACGGCTGCTCATTACCAAGATGTGGAAGAAAAAAGGATGCGTGCGGCGCACGGCAGATACGGCCGAAGCCCACTTATTTGCACGGCCTGCTCGGGATGACGCGTTCGCGTTCGGCAGGGTTGGCGATGCGTGCATTCGCCTCCCCTACCTCTTTCAGAAGAGGATCGGGCTCGATGACCGCCCGATACTCCTCTTCCCGTTCAAATTCCGACGTTTGGACCTTCCTCCGCTTGTTTGCAGTCACTCGCTTGCGAGGCTTCATGCGTTCCTTCCTCCACGTCGGATTGGGTCAGACTAAAACGGGAAAACGTCCGCAGAAACTGGCACATTCTCTAGTCACCACCGGATGGCTGCCCTGGCCTCATCAGGCAGCCGCCCGTTTGGAAGTCGGCCGAATTGTGTAGGTATCTCCGTGACTCAGATAGTGGATCCGATCACTCAACCCTGCAGCCTCAACCTCGTGTTGAAAATCGGATAATGATGACGTAAAGACATCGTAGTCATTGTAATGAATTGGAATCGCCTGCCGCGGACGCACGAGTTGCACCAATTCAACTCCTTGCTTCGCGTCCATGGTCACAAGAACGCCAACCACCCGTGTCCCACCCAAATGCAGCAGCGCAAGATCAATGTCTTTGTAGCGCCGCGGTATTTCTTTCAGGTCATCGAAGATGAGGGTGTCGCCAGTGATGTACAGGCGAAAGAGCGATCCGCCGATCGGGTGAAATTCCACCATGCTGCCCATCACTTCTGGCATGACCAGCTCGGATAGCGGCGGCCCATGGCGGCCCGGCATTGACGTGACGCGCATTCGCATGTCGCCTTTTTCGACCGAAATGGAGGACCAGGTGTCGACGGGTTTCGAGTATCTGAAGCCCCGTTGCTGCAGCTCTTTCGCGGCTTCACGATTCGTAATGATGGGGATTGACTTATCGAGCTCACGCTCTGCGACCTGATCGAAGTGATCGCCGTGAAAATGAGACAATACGATGAGATCCAATGGAGGAAGATCGCCGATCTCCATTGCCGGATCGGTCAACCTGGTGCTGTGCATCCCATACCCGATCGACACCTGCTCGTGACGGTGAATGAAGGTTGGATCTGTGAGAATCGTGATCCCGCCATAACGGACCAGGACGGTGGCATTGCCGATAAACTGAATGGTGCCCTCCGCCGCAGGCGCAATCCGCTCCTTCGCCGGCAGTATGAGACGCGTATCGGTTTTCATGTTGTATATTTCCCCGACGGCGAGATGGCGAACGACGGATTTCTCAGATCATTTCCCCATTCTTACGTCGGATGCTCATATCTTATGCTGCTCACCCTCATGCGGCCCGAAGCACGAGGTCTTCCAAACGCTCATCTTCCGGCACCAGAGCCTCGTTAAGAAAAAACGTCGGTGTGCCGGTGACTCCGCTCCGCCGCCCCGACGTCACATCGCGCATGACCCGCGACATATGCACTCGACGGTCCAAGTCCTCTTTGAAGCGACTCAGATCCAACCGCGCAACACCTGCATAGCGGTACAGATCATCAATTTCCAACGCGTCTTGATGCTCGAACAACAAATCATGCATCGTCCAGAACTGGCCCTGGCTGGCCGCCGCCTCGGCGGCTTCGGCGGCTTGCTGGGCGAGTGGATGCTTGTCGATGAGAGGGAAATGCCGGAAGACGAAGCGCATCTGATATTCCAGCCGAGCGCGCAAGTCCTTGAGCATCGCAAACGAGCGCCCGCAGTAGGGGCATTCAAAATCGCAGTACGCAATCACCGTGACAGGCGCAGAGTCGGGACCTATGACATGATCGTCCGGCCGCAACGGTTCTGCTCGTCCGGCGGCGGCTACTTCCTTCATGTGGAAGCCAGGGCTTGCACCCGTCACGCCTCGTCCCCGGCGGTTGAAGCAAGCATGTGGGCCATGCGCTCATCGCCAGGAAGCTTGAGATCTTCCGGTCCACCTGCGAGCTCCGTTCCCCGCACTCTCATGCCGTGGTGATACACGAGGTGGCCGCCGTACCAGGCGGATACGGTCAGGCCGGCGGTGCCTAGAAGGGATAAGAGGATTGGAAGAATTCCCGGAGACCGCCGTCTGCGACGCAACCACAAATTGACGCCGGTCAGGGCCAGCAGGCCGACATTCATTAAACCATGGATGCGGCCAATCTCTTTGGCCTTGCTGTCCGCTGGTATGGTGCTGTAATCGGCCGCACCTGCCGCTCCAGCGACGAGTCCGCCAACGAAACCGCCCATCATCGTGTAATAGGCCGCATCTGCATAAGACTGATCACGCGTTTTGGCGTGGAGCGCATCCAGGACCAGACTGAACGGGAGCAGACCGGCCGGCATGACGATAAGCTGCGGATGCAGCGGATGTCCTGTCAGCGTCACCTGTGGCATGGTCTTCCCTCTTATCCGGTTCTACATCACGGCTTGGCACGAGCGGTAGCCCTGACCGATCAACGATTAGTCTGCGAATAGGTTCCGGCTTCCATCGATTCCTTGAACCGCTGTAAGTCGTCGGCGATCTTGAGCTCCGGATCCTGACCAAACAGCTTGGCCACCGCCGTTCCAAGCCGACCTGCCATCGGTTCATACTGTAACGTTACGGTCACTCGGGTGCTTCCTTCTCCGCTCGGCTCGAATTCCACGGAACCGGCGTGATCAACATCGGACTCGTTCAACGACCGCCAACCGATCCGTTCATTCTCGACATCATTGATAATCTCCGCATCCCATTCGACGGTCGGTAATCCGGGCAGAGTGTTGACCACCCAATGAGACAACCGGTCGCTGATAACCTCAACTGATTTGAGATGACTCATAATTCGTGGAAGATTATCGAGTGCGCGCCAGAAGCGATAGAGCTCGGGAGCTGGCCGATGGATGTCGATTGATCTCCTGACCTTGGTGGCCTGTCCCGAGTGAACTTTCCGTCTGCCCAGGCGGTTGGTGTCCTGCGCGCCCATGTCGATCCCCATGGCGCCGAATGCCGGGCAGTACCCCGTAGCCGCTCGATACAGCAGACTGACGCCCCCGACCGCTAGGGCGCCGCCGCCTAATGATCGCCGGCGCAAACCGTCCATGATCAATCCCACACCGGCGATCGCCGAAAACAACCGCTGCATCTCGCCAATGTTGTGAGAGGTATCGGCTCGTTCTTCCTGCCAATCAATGTCCTGAGTGTTCGTACGATAGCGATATCGTTTGCCGCCTTTCCGTGCCATGAAATACTCCCTCCCAAATCGAACGGTTGACCAGGGCAAGGCAACAGCTTGATTTGCCTTGCCATGGAAGTGTGTTGCAAAACACAGACCCTTGAGAAACGCTTGACCAGAGCCTCAAAAACCGAGCAGCTCTGCAACGAACGACATAAAGTGTAGGATCATCATGATTTATTTAGACAGACTGTCTTGCGCTGGACAGCTTTTCCAGATTTTCCATCCCAGGGTCGTGCCATTGCATCAGCGGTAGGCCTTAGGATGTTCCCCAGGCCACAACGAGGCTCCGACGGACTAGCATGAAGTCATGGTGGATCCTGCGATGCTGCTCAGACACTACTTGTTGTTTTTTATCCTTCCCTTATGGATGGCTGCGGGCCTCACTGATTACCTCTTGCACAAGCGCACTCAGATCGAAGAAAACGCAGGGACGAAAGAATCGATCTTACATGCCCTGCAGCTCGGCGAGGCAGGAATCCCCGTCATGCTGGCCCTCCTGCTGGAGATCAACGCACTTACCTTTCTGGTCATGGTGCTCGCATTCATTCTGCATGAGTTGACCTCACTGTGGGACGTCAGTTACGCGTCGGCACATCGCTACGTCAGCCCATTAGAGCAGCATGTGCACAGTTTTATGGAAGTTCTGCCCTTGATGGCACTGTCCTTTGTGACGATCCTGTATTGGAATCAGTTTGTGGCCCTTATCGGCCTGGGCCAGGAACCGCCCAGATTTGAATTGCGCCCCAAGTCCAATCCTCTTTCGACCGGTTATCTTGTCGCGCTCTTCTCATGCATCATGCTCTTCGTGGTACTGCCGTACGGTGAAGAGCTCTGGCGCTGCCTGCGCGCTTCGCGATCACGGCACATTCGGCACAACACGAAACAGATATTCCGGCCGTCACAGGCGGCCTAAGCCCTAGGAGAAGCTCAAGTGACTCGCTTCACCGGTTTGATGACGGTGGCACTGGCGCACGGGCTACTCTATGGGTGTGCCTTTGTGCAACAGACCCTCCCGGGACTGACAATGACGGACGCTGAGATGGTCGGCGTGTTAAACAGTTTCTCTGAAGAAGAGGTCGAGGCGGCCGAGCTCGCGCGTCGCACGTCAACCACTTCCGATGTCCAGGCGTTTGCCGGACGAGTGCTCGACGAACATCGGCAATTGGCAGAACACAATGCACGTCTCTCCCGACAATTACACATCACCCCGCGTGAGCCGGCGCTGGCATCCGAACTGAAAGCCAACCATCAACAGGCGATGCATGATCTCGAGGGGAAGCAGGGATCGGACTTCGACCGCGCCTACGTGGAATATGAGATTGCCCGACACGTGCATGCCTTCGGCCTGATGAAGACGGCTGCCGAATCCGAAGCCACCCTCCCGCTGCAACAGGAACTCATCCGAACGGGACCTGATCTTCTCAGCCATTTGTCGGCGGCGCGGGCATTGGAACGCCGACTCGTTGCGAAAGAAGATCAGGCATCTGAATCGCCACAGTCCCCCTAGGCCACTCGCTGAATCCGAAGGGGAGCGCGAGAGTGGCTGTGCCGGCATGCAGCCCGAATCGGAAATGGGAGTGGCAAGCTCTGTGATGAGAGCGAATCAAAGGCCTTTATGTAAGCCAGTCGGGGTGGAGTCGTCAGGGGCCGTAGCGCTCAATTATCAATACAGCCCCCGACCTTTTTGCTACCGCGCAGGCGGGACCTCCGGCGTAGCGATCTCCAGGACGTACCCTTGATCGTCCATTAATAAGACGACGTCCTGCCCGGGTTCCAGACGGTCCAGTTTTTCAAGCGGAGCACGGAACGGCACTTCCCTCTCATTGCCCGCTTCGGCAATTTTTAACTTTCCTTCGCCGCCCTGCCCTTTGAAAATGGCATTCACTTGCTCATGAGCTCCTTTAATTCTGGCTTTGTTGTTCTGGCCTGATTCTCGGACCGCCTCGGTGCTGGCGAGTTGGGCGTCTACTAACTGTCCGCTCTCATCAGCCAAAAAGTAGGCATCGACACCCACCGGAATGGCCGAGAGCTTTCCTTTCGCTCGATCGGTCACCATCAACGTCTTGGTTCCATCCTTGGTTTCAATCACCGCCTTGTCCAATCCCACGGTGAGCGGGGTTGTCAAACGACCGCGCAATACTTGATGGTCGGACCGTTCATTGGGATGATGATAATCGACCACGGCATTGTGGTCGTTCAGTGTGACAATAATCGGTTGTCCGACCTCAAACGTTTGACCCTTCACCTGAGCTGGCCGGAGCGGCACGTAAAGTGACTTGACGTTCCCGATATCGATTTCGATTTGGTTACTCCGAATCGACAGAATGCGGCCGGTGACAAGGCGATTGCCAGGTAACTGGTTCTGAGTCGGTTCAGTGACAACCTGCTCTTTATGTTCCCCCAGCTTTTGCCCCTCCGCCGACGCGCTCGCGGATTCTCCCATTGCAGGTGCATGCATGCCCTGCAGCAGGAAAAGCACACTCATCACGATGAGTTTGCACCTTGCACCCATTGCACACCCCCCTTGTTGTGTCATGGATTCTCCCCTCACAATTATTCCGAGCAAGTGTTGGACCAATCAGCGGATTGTGCGAAGCCGAAAACGGCCTGTCTCGGGGTCAAAAATACTCGAACCGACTAGTCAGCACCCGAGTCATTTAGACAGGCTGTCTGAGCACTGGACAGGATGCTCGACAAGTCAACGTTGACAGGTATCCATCACCAATGCGCCTTCTTCGATTCCCCTGCCGCTTACCGAGACGCCGGCGATTCGTGCAATAGCGCCGTGGTCTTTCCATCGAAGTGGTCATCGTGGTCCGCTTCCGCCTCTTGTTTCGTCCGGTGGACGACCCCGTCCTTGTGCTCTGGCGGACTGTAAATGGTGTACAGCTTCAACGGCTGGTCTTTGCGGTCGTTAATGACGTTATGCTCAGTCCCAGCCGGAATGACAAGCGCGCTCCCGTCTTTCAGGGCGTAGTCCTGGCCATTGAGACGGGCGCTGCCTTCGCCTGCCTCGACACGGATGAACTGATCGAGGCGGTGTGTCTCCGTGCCGATCTCCTCTCCGGGTTTCAAACTCATCAAGACCAGCTGACTGTGAGGGGCGGTGAACAATACCTGACGAAAGTTGTTGTTTCGAATCGTTGCCTCTTCGATATCGATCAAGAAATGATCCATCGGGTGTTCCTTTCCTGCTCGGGCTGGCTGGCCCTTCATAGAGGTTGAGTCTCGTTGATTCATTGACCAGTCGAGTGAAGGAGTGGCTGCTGGAAGCCTGGCTGCGCGGGTCAGCCAGACGATGGCCGAGGGCAAATCCTCACGCCCCTCCGCCAGGTTGCCTTGCTGACCAAGTGCCCGGGCCTCCATCAGCACGTGCATCCTTTGTCCAAGCGGCACGTCGGTAATACGGGTTTCATGTCTACTCCTTCGGTGAGCGCTCGTCAGGGAGTCATCACGATCTTGATACAACCGTCCTGTTTATCGTTGAACGTCGCGAACCCCTGAGGCGCGTCAGCCAGTTTCAACCGGTGCGTCACGACAAAGCTTGGATCGATGTCGCCGTTCTTGATCCGTTTGAGCAGCGGCGTCAGATAGCGTTGCGTATGCGTTTGTCCCGTTTTGAGCGTCAAGGCCTTGTTCATCACCGCCCCCATCGGCATTTTGTCGATCAATCCTCCGTACACGCCCGGAATCGATACCGTCCCGCCGTTACGGCAGGCCATGATGGCCTGACGCAGCGCGATCGGCCGGTCGGACTCCAGCATCAGCGCCTGCTTGAGACGGTCGTAGTAATACAAGGGAGTGGGTGCGTGGGCTTCAAGTCCAACCGCATCGATACATGAATCAGGCCCTCGCCCACCTGTGAACTGCATCAGCATGTCGTAGACGTCGGCCTCCTCATAGTCGATCGTGTGAGCGCCTCCGTCACGGGCCATCTTCAGCCGTTCGGGCACGCGGTCGATCGCGACCACACGCTCAGCGCCGAGCATCAACGCGCTTCGGATCGCAAATTGGCCCACGGGACCGCACCCCCAAATGGCCACGGTGTCGCCCGGGGAGATATTGCAGTTTTCTGCGGCCATGTATCCGGTCGGGAAAATATCGGAAAGGAACAGTACCTGTTCGTCGGACAAGCCGTTTTCAATCTTGACGCTGCCGACATCGGCGAAAGGGACGCGCACATATTCAGCCTGTCCACCGGCGAATCCACCGGTGAGATGGGAATAGCCGAAGATGCCGGCCGGGGAATGGCCAAAAAATTGCTCTGCCATCCAGGCATTCGGATTGGAATTCTCGCACAGCGAATACATTTCCCCCTTGCAGAAGAAGCAGTTGCCGCACGAAATGGGAAATGCGACCACCACTCGATCGCCCACGCGGAGCTTTTTCACTTCCCCCCCGACTTCGACCACTTCTCCCATGAATTCATGCCCCATGATGTCGCCTTGTTCCATGGTGGGCACGAAACCGTTATAGAGGTGCAAATCGGACCCGCAGATCGCCGTCGAGGTAATTTTGACGATGGCATCGCGCTGATTGAGAATTTTTGGATCCGGCACATCAACCACCTGCACATGTCGTTTTCCATACCAACAATTGGCTTTCATCGTTCTCCTTCCTGCATTCCTAGTCTTGAAGGGGACGCCGCGTGGATTGGGTCACCGTCCACTCGATCGAGGTGTTCTTGATCCGCGCACGGCCCGGTCATATTTCCAGGAGGTGCTCCCCTGTCGTCCGGCCGGCTGGCCTTCGGTCGTAATGACCTCGCC
>DASTQY010000419.1:0-2387 GCA_035761525.1 Nitrospira sp.
GCACGTGATTTGGACGGCCATGGTCCTTTGACCGCATAGGTCTCGATGACGGGGAAGGATTGCTTCATCGTTTGCACCACCGCTTTGGCTCTTCCGAGATCGCCCCTGTTCCCGGATGCCGCCAGATTTACGACGACGACACCCTCCGGCGTCAGATGCTTCCGCAAGTCTGAAAAAAATTCTTGAGTCGTCAGATGAAACGGGACGAGGTGTCGAGCGAACGCATCGACCCAGATCAGATCGTACCTGTTAGCGGTACCGTTCAAGTAGGCTCTGGCGTCACGAACGTACACATGATGTCGAGAGGGAGGACGGTAGGAAAAATAGTCTTCGGCCATCCTGACGACCACGGGATCAAATTCAACCACATCCAGGTCCAAATCGGGCCAATACCGGGCGAGCCACTTGGCAAAGGATCCGCCGCCATGGCCCAGAACCAACGCTCGCTTTGCCTCAGGCACCAGAGCCAGGGATGACACCATGAGCTGGCTATACGGCAGAAAGAGGGTGACCGGTTCAGCCTTCCACATGACTGCATGAAATGTTCGGTCGAGGACGAGGTAGCGAAACAGATCATCTTCTCGAATTCTAACCTGCTGATAGGGACTGTCTTCCTGGTAGACCGGCGGCTTCAGCATTTGGACGGGAGACCACGCGCCGACTGCCAGCCCTCCGATGAGCATCGCGAAGACCAGCACGGTCACCCCTTTGGCGGCCCCCCCTTTGAGGAGCCACCAGAATCCGAGTGCCGTCTGCGTGACACCTAACCACGCGACCAAGGCCTGGCTGCCTATCCATGACAGGAAAAAAAAAGCCGTTCCCCAGGTGCCCGCCAGGCTTCCGACTGTCGACAGGGCGATCATCCTGCCGGTATGTCGCCCGAGATAGTTCAAATCGGAGACGGCGAGCCGCAGCATCGCCGGCAACACGCCGCTTAACCCAAATGCCGGCGGTGCGAGCAAGACGGTGGCCGCAAGACACGGTCCCCACCTGGGGTCTTCGATCACCCCCGCCACCTTGAACAGAATTGGCTGGCTCGCCCATGCGATGAGAAACGTCCACGCTCCCGAAAACAAAAGAAGTCCCGCGAGCACATGCCCCCCTGGCAGACGATCAGAAATCCAACCTCCGAAAGCGTATCCGCTGCTCATCGCCGCTAGAATGACTCCGATGAGAGCTCCCCACACAAAGAGCGAGTTGCCGAAGACAGGAGCCAGCAGGCGGCTACCCAGAATTTCCAACGCCATCACCACGGCACCCGTGACGAACGCGGTGAGAAACAGGAACCAACTGGGATGGTGCACTGACAAGTGCTGGGTCATGCAGAAAGAAGGGGTTTCATTCAATGCTCTTCGGACGGCCGCTCGTTGTGCATGTGCCGCGGGGGGCGCTCATAGTAGCCACCGCGTCTGGAAGCTGTCAACGAAGCGGGCCTCTACGTGTGACTGCAGCCATACATGAATCCTCTTTGCCCCTGGCGACGGTCCAGAGTATACTGCGCGGGTCCATCGCGTAGAGGAGGCAACGACGTATGCAGATCAGTGTCATCGGAACCGGGTATGTCGGACTGGTCACGGGCGCCTGTTTCGCCGAATTCGGCGTCAACGTGCTTTGCATGGACAACGATGCAAAACGCATCGCACGCCTCGAGAAAGGGGATGTCCCATTCTATGAACCCGGCATTACAGAGCTCGTTGCGAAAGGTATCGGCCAAGGCCGCCTCAATTTTACAGCCGAACTTACGAGAGCAGTTGACCACGGGGAAGTGATTTTTATCGCCGTCGGAACACCTCCTAAGAAGGACGGGTCGGCCGATCTCTCGTTCGTTGAAGAAGTTGGACGCGGAATTGCGGGCAAGATGGCCTCCTACAAAGTGGTCGTCACCAAGTCGACGGTTCCCGTGGGCACAGGTGCGTTCTTGCAACGGGTCATCGCCAGTACCCAGGCCAGAAAGGTGGCGTTCGATGTCGTATCGAATCCGGAATTCCTGCGCGAAGGCTCAGCTATTGAAGACTTTATGAGGCCAAACCGCGTGGTGATCGGATCGGACAGTGAGCGTGCCGTTGCCCTGATGAAAGATTTATATCGCCCGCTCTACCTGATTGAAACTCCGTTTGTCGTCACGGATGTGGCCACGGCAGAAATGATTAAATATGCCTCGAACGCATTCCTCGCGACCAAAGTTTCCTTTATCAACGAGATCGCGACACTCTGCGAACGGGTCGGGGCGGATGTTCAAACCGTAGCCAAGGGAATGGGCCTGGACCAGCGAATCGGGTCCAAGTTCCTTCATGCCGGTCCCGGATTTGGCGGATCTTGCTTTCCAAAGGACCTTGCCGCCCTCGTTCAAATGGGCGAGAAGGCCGGTTACCCTATGCAAATCGCCG
>DASTQY010000420.1:0-3490 GCA_035761525.1 Nitrospira sp.
TCTACCGAGCCAATCAGGACAATCCAGCGATCATCGAACTGTATCGTGTTCAATTCTCGGCCCCGGGAGTGAGCACCAAACTCAACAGCCAGCTGGTTCCAGGAAAGAATGTCAGAGATTTTGCTGTGAACTGATCGGTAGATCAGATCTCGCGGGCGGCTCTTGACTCGTCGCTGACGGCGCCATAGCATCAATGGAATGCCGCTGACAGGCTTCCATCCCCTCATTGCCGGCTGGTTTCAATCCTCCGTCGGCGTTCCCACGGACGTTCAAGCTCAGGCCTGGCCCGCGATTCGGTCGGGGCAGGACGCCCTGATTGCTGCGCCGACCGGCTCGGGGAAGACCTTCGCCGCATTTCTTTCCAGCATCGACCAGCTCTTCGTGCAAGCACTGGCCCGGGAGCTTGATGATCGCACGCACGTGCTGTACGTCTCGCCGCTCAAGGCGCTGAGCAACGACATCCAAAAAAACCTCCAGCAGCCGCTCGCCGACATCGGACAAGCCGCACTGCAAGCCGGACTTCTCATGCCCGAGCTGCGTGTGCTCGTCCGGACGGGCGATACCCCGATGTCGGACCGTCAGCAGATGCTCAAACGGCCGCCGCATATCCTCGTCACTACTCCCGAATCCCTATTCATTCTGCTGACGGCCGAGAAAAGCCGCCGCCTCCTGCAGACCGTTCGCACGGTCATCGTGGATGAAATTCATGCGTTGGCTCCCAACAAGCGCGGCGCCCACCTCGCACTGTCATTGGAACGACTGGAAGCCTTGACCCTGACAAAGCCTCAGCGAATCGGGTTGTCCGCCACGCAGCGCCCTATCGACTTAGTCGCGCGCTTCCTGACCGGGGACCGTCCCCGTCCCACCGTCATCGACGTCGGCCATAAGCGGCAAATGGATGTCGCGGTCGAAGTACCCAAAGACGAATTGAGCGCCGTCGTCACCAATGCGATCTGGTCGGATATTTATGATCGGGTGGCCGCTCTCGTGCGAGAGCATCGCAGCACGCTGGTGTTCGTCAATACGCGCCGGTTGGCCGAACGCGTCGCTCATCACCTCGAGGAACGGCTTCAGGATTTGGGACCACAGAGTGTCGCGGCGCACCATGGAAGTCTTTCGCGGGAGATTCGTTTGTCGGCAGAGCAGCGCCTGAAGAGCGGGAAGACTCGCGTGGTGATCGCGACCGCCTCGCTGGAACTCGGCATCGATGTCGGCACCGTCGATTTGGTGTGCCAAATTGGATCGCCTCGCGCGATCGCCACTTGCTTGCAGCGGATTGGCCGAGCGGGGCACTGGATCAAGGCGATTCCCAAGGGACGGCTCTTCGCCACGACGCGGGATGAATTGCTTGAATGCGCTGCGCTGATTCGGGCGATGAGGGCGGGCACGCTGGATCGCATCTCCGTGCCGCCGGCTCCGATGGATATACTTGCGCAGCACATCGTGGCCGCAGCGGCCACCCAGTCGTGGACCGAGGCGGAGCTCTTCGCGCTCATTCGGCGTGCGTATCCCTATCAGGAGTTAACACGAAACGAATTTGATATCGTGGTACGCATGTTGGCGGATGGCATCGCCACCAACCGGGCGCGTGGACATGCCTATCTCTACCACGATCGAATCAACCACGTATTCAAAGGTCGCCGTGGAGCGCGATTAGCAGCGATTACCTCAGGCGGGGCCATTCCGGATACGGCCAACTACGCGGTCGTGGCCGAGCCGGAAGGGACGGTGGTGGGCTCCGTGGACGAGGATTTTGCCGTGGAGAGCCTCGCTGGCGATATTATCCTGCTCGGCAATACGTCTTGGCGGATCAAAGGCGTCGAAATGGGCAGGGTTCGTGTCGAGGATGCCCACGGCGCACCGCCGAGTATCCCTTTTTGGCGGGGGGAGGCGCCGTCGAGAACCGCCGAGCTCTCCGCAGAGGTGGCCGATCTCCGCAGAGACATCGCTGAACGAGCACTCGATACCCAACACTCAGCAGTGCAGTGGCTCAAACAGGAATGCGCCCTGGACCAACGAGGCGCCCAACAGGCTATCGAGTATGTGGTCGGCAGTAAAGCGATCCTTGGGGCGGTTCCGACGCAGGCCACGATCGTGGCCGAGCGGTTTTTCGACGAGAGCGGCGGCATGCAGCTCGTCATTCATGCGCCGTTCGGCGGACGCATTACCAAGGCCTGGGGGTTGGCCTTGCGCAAGCGGTTCTGCGTCACGTTCGATTTCGAGCTGCAGGCGGCGGCCACCGACAATGGACTCGTGATTTCACTCGGTGAAAAACACAGTTTCCCCTTGGAGTCCGTGTTTAATTATCTCCGTTCAGAGAGCGTGAGAGAGGTGTTGCTACAAGCAGTCCTCCAGGCGCCGATGTTCGCGACGCGTTGGCGTTGGAATGCCTCGCGGTCGTTGGCGCTCCTAAGATTTGCCAACGGCAAGAAGGTACCGCCGCAGATTCAACGGATGAGAGCCGAGGATCTGCTCGCGGCGGTTTTTCCTGATGCGATCGCCTGTCAGGACAACATGACGGGGGAGCGGGAGCGCCGGATCCCCGATCATCCACTGGTGCAAGAGACATTGCGTGATTGTCTGACCGAAGCGATGGACGTGGATGGACTGACAGACGTGTTGGATGGAATCGAAGCGGGCGCTATTCGTTGTGTCGCCATCGATACGCCTTCGCCGTCTCCGTTCTCGCACGAGATTTTGAATGCTAATCCCTACGCGTTTCTCGACGACGCGCCGCTCGAGGAACGGCGTGCGCGTGCAGTGGCACTGCGCCGCACCTTGCCCGGTGAAATGGCTGGCGACGTCGGCTCCCTCGATTCGGCCGCGATAGACGAGGTGGTGCGCGAATCCTGGCCAGTCGTGCGCGATGCCGACGACCTTCACGATGCGCTGCTGACGCTGGTGTGGGTCCCCGCGCCGGAGGTGAGCGGCTGGCAACAATTCCTGCCGGAGCTGGTTCAGTCGGGACGGGCGACGGAGTTGGCGATCGATGTCGGTGAAACAATGACGGTCGGTCAGAGGGCCGGCAAGGCCATCGGATGGGTCGCGACTGAACATCTGGCCAATGTTCAGAGAGCGCTGGCAGGTGATGATGAGGAGAGCACAGTTGATGCCATTGTTCACGGTTGGATGGAAAGCATCGGGCCCATCACGACGGAGGAATTGGCCAGGCGGTTATGGCTTCAAACGGATCGAGTGAATGCGTCGATGATGCGGCTCGAAGCTCAAGGCCAGGTGTTGCGAGGGCGGTTCCGACCGCGTAGCGGCGACGATGGCGGCTTGTCTGAGTGGTGTCATCGACGGCTTCTGGCTCGCATTCATCGCCTGACCATCGGCACGTTGCGCAAGCAGGTTGAGCCTGTGGCGACGGCTGACTTCATGCGGTTTCTCTTCCAATGGCAACATGTGACGTCTGGCTCACGGCAACACGGGGAAGCCGGCCTACTTGAAGTGATTAGACAGCTGAGTGGATTTGAAGCTGCCGCGTCGA
>DASTQY010000421.1:0-5589 GCA_035761525.1 Nitrospira sp.
TCGCGGAAAAGGGAATGCTGAAGTCGTTGTCGTCACCGGGGCGTCGGCCGGCGTCGGACGAGCCATTGCCCGCGAGTTTGCTCGTCACGGAGCCAGGGTCGTCCTGTTGGCGCGTAGCCAGGACGGATTGGATGGCGCGGCACGAGATGTCGAGCGTCTGGGCGGCCGCGCTTTAGCCCTCACGACCGATGTCTCGGACGACCAGCAAGTCGAAGAAGCGGCCGACCGCGTTGAAGGCGACTTGGGCCCGATCGACATCTGGGTCAATAATGCGATGGTGTCGGTTCTGTCTCCGGCCCTCCAGATGACGGCGGAGGAGTTTCGCCGCGTCACGGACGTGACCTACCTTGGCTACGTCTACGGGACGTTATCGGCGCTGCGGCGCATGGTGCCGCGCGATCGTGGCGTCGTCGTGCAGATCGGCTCTGCACTGGGCTATCGCGCTATTCCACTGCAGTCCGCTTATTGTGCGGCGAAACATGCGATACAAGGTTTCACGGAGTCGCTTCGGTCGGAACTCATTCATGACGGGAGCCATGTGCGGTTGACCACGGTGCAGCTGCCTGCCGTCAATACCCCGCAATTTTCATGGATTCGCACGCGGATGCCGAACCATCCCCAACCAGTCCCCCCGATTTACCAACCTGAAGTCATCGCACGGGCTGTCTATTGGACGGCGCACCACCGTAGGCGTGAATTTGCCGTTGGCTATCCCACCGTCCAAGCCATCCTCGGCGATAAATTCATTCCCGGGCTGCTCGATCATTACCTGGCGTGGGTAGGCTACGAGTCGCAACAAACGAGGCAACCTGTGCCTCCCAATCGAGCTGACAACCTCTATAAGCCTCTTCCCGGTGACTTCGGTGCTCGAGGTGAGTTCAGCGATCGTGCTCACAATTATAGTATCCACTCGTGGATCAATCGATATCGAGGCTGGCTGGCCCTTGGGGGACTTGGCCTGGCAACGTGGTGGTGGCAAGGCAGGCAGGCTCTAAGGGAACCCGGACCGAGGCAAAAGTTTTCGTCGTCTCGCACATCCAAGCGTCGCGCTTTTCAGCGATTCGCCGCATGACGGATCTCATTGCCGCACGCACGCAGATGGCGATGTCGTTGGGCTTTCACATCGTCTTCGCGGTGCTCGGTATCGCCATGCCCGCCCTGATCGCCGCGGCGGAATGGCGGTGGTTGAGCAAGGGAGACAGGAACGGTTTATCCTTGGCCAAGCGCTGGTCGAAGGGAACTGCTATCCTTTTCGCCGTCGGTGCGGTGTCCGGGACAGTGCTTTCATTCGAACTCGGTCTCCTGTGGCCGACGTTCATGGAACGGGCAGGACCGTCCATCGGTCCGTTGTTCGCCCTCGAAGGGTTCGCATTCTTTACCGAAGCCATTTTTCTCGGCATTTATCTGTACGGCTGGTCACGCATTAACCCACGCGTCCACTTTCTTTCTGGGCTCATCGTCGTCGCGAGTGGCATTGCCTCCGCCGTTTTCGTCGTCACCGCCAATGCTTGGATGAATGCGCCGAGCGGATTCGTGCTTCAAGAGGGACGTCTCTCTCAAATTAATCCGCTGGCGCCTCTGTGGCATCCGGTCGCCTGGCACGAAGCAGGACACATGCTGCTTGGGGCGTTTGCTGCGACTGGATTTCTCGTCGCCGCCATCCATGCATTCTGGCTCTTGAAGGAACCAGACAGTGCATTTCATCGCCTGGCTTTGTCGATCGCCCTTGCCATTGGAGGGCCTCCTGCGCTCTTGCAGCCGCTGAGCGGAGACTTGATCGCAAAATCGGTGGCTGTCCACCAGCCGGCCAAACTTGCATCCATGGAAGCCTTGTTCGCCACGAAGACCGGTGCGGAATTCGTGCTCGGTGGACTTCCCGATGCTGCGACACGAACCGTGCCCTATGGACTCCTGATCCCGAGTGGGCTCAGCTTGCTTCTCTATGGAGACGCCAACGCCCAGGTCATCGGGTTGGATCATTTCCCCCCTGAAGACTGGCCTCCTGTGGCGGTCGTTCATGTCGCTTTCCAAATCATGGTTGGTTGCGGACTGTTGATGGCGACAATCGCCGCATGGAGCGGCTGGAGATGGTGGAGAGCCGGACGGTTGAAGCTCGATCGTCCGTGGCTCCTGACCTTGATTGCCTCTGGTCCGTTAGGTTTCGTGGCGATCGAAGCGGGCTGGGTCGTGACTGAAGTGGGGCGACAGCCATGGATCATCGATCATGTGTTGCGCACTGCTGATGCCGTTACACCAATGCCTGGACTGTGGATTCCAATGGTTGTCTTTACGCTCCTCTACGTCGTGCTCGCGGGAGTCGTGCTTTGGGCTATTTGGAGGCACATCGCGGCCACCTATCTGTCACCCACGTGAGCTGGCGAGAACTGATTCGCATGCCCAGGAAACGAGGTGAAAAGGAGCATAGAGGTGTGGTTCAAGAGCCGGCCTGCCTTTCAGCTGGCCGGAACGTGCGGAACACTCGGTGAGGACTTGATGTGATGGGGACCCTTGAAGTCCTTCTAGGCGCGTCACTAGTAGGCGCGTTGACCTGTTATCTCCTGACGGGAGGAGCAGACTTTGGCGCCGGCATCTGGACGCTATTTGCATGTGGCCGAAACGGCCAGAGGCAACGTGCGTTAATCGATCAGGCTATCGGTCCCATCTGGGAAGCCAACCATGTCTGGCTGATCGTTGCCGTGACCATCCTGTTCACTGCCTTTCCACCCGCATTTTCCGTCATTGCGACAAGCTTGCACATTCCGTTGTCTCTCATGTTGGTCGGTATCGTGTTACGAGGAACCGCCTTTGCGGTCCGGACGCATGACATTACCTCACGTGATGGCAGCAGTTCCGTCTCACCCCTATGGCGACATCTGTTCGCCGTCTCCAGCATCATCACCCCTGCGCTCCTCGGTATCAGTGTCGGAGCGGTCGCCTCCGGCAGGCTCCCGGTAGCCTCTTCACCCTCCAGTTCCTTCGTCGAACGCTTCATTGCACCCTGGTTGGCAGCCTTTCCCCTGAGTGTTGGACTCCTCACCACCACCCTGGTGGCTTATCTGGCTGCCGTGTACCTGCTGGTTGAATCGCAGGACCCCGAGCTTCGAAATGCGTTCAGGCGTCGAGCCCAAGTCGCATGCGTGGCCTTAGTGCTGACCGGTGCCTACGCGCTGGTCCAAGCTCGCCAGGGGGCTCCCGAGATTTACGCCGGCCTTCGCCACACGCCAGCCGGCCTGCTGGCAATCGTGGTGACATTCGGATTGCACATGGCGGCTCTGGTTACCCTATGGAAAGCTCGCGATCGCGCGGCCAGGATCTTCGCCGTGGCCGGGGCCGTAATTATGCTGTGGGGCTGGGCCCTCTCCCAGTATCCCTATCTCGTCGAGCCGAGCATCACCATCGCCGATGCGGCCCCTACTGAAACGCTCCGCTTACTGCTCGTCAGTCTCATTTTGGGGTCGATCATCCTGTTCCCACTCCTTTATTATCTCTATCGCATTTTCAAAGGGCGCGTCGTATTTGACATCTAAACAGAGCCTTACAGTGCGTGACACTACGATGGAGGTGAGCTATGTCCACAACCCTCGTTCGCTTTTTGACCGGAGCGATCGTGCTGGCGGCGGTCTGTTGGTCGATCTTTTCTTGGCAACACCCTGTTGCGCAAGGTCAGGAGGCCAAACGCTACGCGTACAAGGTAGTCGACGTACCGCCCGACAATACGGCCATGCAAAATATTCTCAATGAGTATGGCGCCGCCGGATGGGAATTGATTGTCATCGGAATGGGAGACATGACCTCGCCGCGTTTGGTATTCAAAAAGTAAAAGGGCACCCCCCCGGCTAAGACACACTGTCTATGCGGGGACAGCTTGTCGTGCTGCCACGACGCTTCGCCAAGAGACGTGCAGCTGGGGAATTTGACGCCCGTCTCTCCCAGGAAGCGTTTCCGTCGTTTGGAAGTGGTAGGTCTGTGCTTTGCACAACAATACCTGATTCGCATACACGAGTCTTGGTCTGTCTTTTGCGTGCTGAGCACCTACCATTCCCTGCCCTCGAAAGGAACGTTATGCACCACCATGATCACGCGCCACATCCACACCTGCAACACTGCATTGATACGTGTGCGGCTTGCGCTCAGATCTGCGATCGCTGCGCCGACGATATGATCGGAATGGATGGCGGCGACGACCGGGAGCTTCGAGAACTCTGCATTCGTCTTTGCCGGGATTGCGCCGATCTTTGCGCATTATCCGTACGCTGGATGAGCCGGCTTTCGCCTGCGACCGAGTTGCTGTGTCGAACCTGCTCCGATATCTGTGATCGGTGCGCGAGCGTGTGCGAGCAACACTCGTCGCATCATCCACTTTGCGGTGATTGTGCGGTGGAATGCCGCCGTTGCGCCGCAGCGTGCCGGGACATGGCGACAGCAGCGGCCTAACCGCCCAATAAGGAGGAGCCATGCTTCGAATCAAGGACGTGATGACCCCACAGGCAGAAGTGATTTCCCCCGATGCCACTGCTGAGGACGCAGCTGCAATCATGAAGACCTTGGACATAGGGGTCCTCCCAGTATCCGATGAGCAAGGGCTGGTGGGAATATTAACGGATCGAGACCTCGTCGTGCGTGTCATGGCTGCGACTCGCGATCCGAAGGCTATGCTGGTCGGCGAAGCGATGACCCCCTCGGTCGTCTATTGTTTTGAAGACGACGACATCGAGCAGGCCGCCACAGTGATGGCAGGACAACAGATTCGGCGTCTGCCGGTACTGGACAAGAACCGGAAATTAGTCGGTATCGTTTCAATGGGCGATATCGCTGTCCATGGGCGCGAGCCGCAGCTCAGCGGGAAAGTCTTGGAGGATGTGTCGCAACCGGCAACACCCAATCGGAGCGACCAAGCCAAACGCGAGAGCGGATTCGGTCAAGCGGCATGAACTGAGATGTCTATGCTCCCGAGTTCACGTGCTATCCTAGCTGGAGCATTGGGGTTGACCCTGACAATCGGGTGGGCTCACTTTATCCTGGCTGCGGACCCCCCAAGTCCGACCCCTGGTCCCACGTTTCCCAATCCACAGCCTACTCCGCCTTCTCCGGCTCCAGTGCCCCATCCGACGCCGCCAACTCCCGGTCCGACTCAGCCCACACCATCGCCGGCGCCGACACAGCCCTAACTTGGGACGACAAACTAAATGCTCCACGTGACCTAATCGCCGGATGTTTATGAAGCAGCTCACTTACTGGGAATCAGTGTCGATCGGATGGAGGATTCTCTGGCAAGGCATCGGCGGGTTCGTCCTGGCGCTGTTTCTCGGTAGCTTGGCGGTGGTCGGTCTGCTGCCCGAGCTGACACGCACCGGTCCGTCGTACGGGGCACTTGTCGTTCCCCTGGTGAGCGCTTCTGTGCTGTCGCTGTTTGTGATGTTGCCGTTGGTCGTTCGAGGCCTGATCAACGCATCCTTTGGGACCTTCCGGCTTGTTGTCATGCGCAAGGAGCCCTGCCAATCCACCGTCTAGGTAGGAGGAGGCACTATGACCCGTCCCCTCACACCCACAATCGTGCTGATGCTACTCTTGACCGCCGGTGCACTGACA
>DASTQY010000422.1:0-9634 GCA_035761525.1 Nitrospira sp.
CGTGAAAACGGTCAGCACCTATCGAATGCGACTGCTGTCGAAGCTGCAATTGAAGACGACATCTGCCCTTATTCGTTATGCACTGACCCATCATCTCTAGCGGGCGTGCAAGCCCTCCTCGCGCCTCAATGTGACCATCCAATCAAGTCACAGGACCACGGCTCGTTGTTTTGCCTTGTCAGAGCTTAGGAGTCACGGCCGCACACTCTGAGGCCCTGCCCCCTTACCGCCGGTAAGTCAGATCCTAGGTTGCATCAACTCCGATGCACGCTGTACATTGACGGCCATGTTCAGACGATCTGTCTCAACTCCCTCGGAGAGGCGTGGGGTCACTCAGAATAAGCGGTTCCTCCTAGGTCTGCTGCTTTGGTATGTGGCGCTTTCGGTCTGGACGGCCTATGAGCCGGCTGATCGACAATTCTGGATGCTGTCGAGCATCCTGCCCGGCCTTCTGGTTCTGGTGCTCGTGGGCACCTATCGCTGCCTGCCGCTTTCACCAATATCGTATGTATTAATCACGAGTTTTCTGACCTTGCACACAGTCGGCGTCCATTACACCTATGCGCAGGTCCCGGCGGGAGCCTGGTTCGAACAGGCGGTTCCGCTCGGACGCAATGAATACGATAGGGTGGTGCATTTCTGTTTCGGTTTCTTGCTGACCTATCCCATTCAAGAACTGTTTCGCCTGACAATTCCGCTTCGCGGGTGGCTGCTGTATTATCTGCCCGTTATGACCGTCCTGGGTCTCAGTGGTCTGTGGGAAATCATCGAATCGTGGGTCGCTCAAGCCGTCCACCCTGAGCTGGGCATTACGTACTTGGGCTCTCAGGGCGACGCATGGGATGCTCAGAAAGATATGGCGGCGGCGATGTACGGAGCATTACTGTGCATGGCCCTCTTATTCTTCTGGAGAAAGCAGCGTCCAGGTGCTTCACGCCCGCTCGCCGGACTCGAATCCTAGGTAACAGGAATAGTTGTGGTGAAGAAGACGACGCTGCTGTATGGGCTGTTGGCCTGGTATGGCCTGCTCTGGACCGCACTGGCCGTTGCTCCCCGCGATCGGCACGACTGGCTGCTTGAAAACCTCTTAGCGCTCGCCGCTGTCGCGACCCTGGTCGTCACGTACCGGCGGTTTCAATTTTCAACACTGTCGTATCTCCTCATTACTGCCTTCTTAAGCCTTCATGCTGTCGGCGCGCATTACACGTATGCGGAAGTCCCGTTGGGGTTCTGGTTACAGCATGGATTCGGACTGTCCCGTAATCCGTTCGATCGGGTGGTCCATTTCGCCTACGGACTGTTCCTCGCCTATCCTTTGCGCGAGATCTTGGTCCGGCTGGCAGGCGTAAAGGGCTTCTGGTCCTACTATCTGCCGCTCAGTGGCATGCTCGCCCAAAGCGGGTTCTTTGAGATTGTGGAAGCGATCGTCGCCCAGATCGTCAGTCCCGAGTTGGGTGCGGCCTATCTGGGGACCCAAGGAGACGAATGGGATGCCCAGAAAGACATGCTTGCCGCCGGTTCCGGTGCACTGCTGTGCATGATGGCGGTGATAGTCGCACCGACGCAATCGGGAAAGACTGCATGAGCGTGGCACACCGCCTTCCGAGGGCGACGCCGCGGCTGGCCAGCCACCGCCTTCATGCTGATGGCGGATGAGCTAGCCGCTGGAGTCGACAGAAAACGGAACGGAGCTACTTTTTCACGATCTCCAGCAATTCCACTTCAAAGACCAATGTGGCTCCGGGCTTGATCGTCGGCGGTGAACCGCGATCGCCGTACGCGATGGCTGAGGGACAGACGAGCTTGCTCTTGCCGCCGACCTTCATCAGCTGCAGGCCTTCCGTCCAGCATTTGATGACTTGATTCAGTGGAAACGTCGCCGGCTCACCGCGTTTGACGGAGCTATCAAAGACGGTCCCGTCTATGAGCGTGCCGTGATAGTGCACCTTGACGGTATCGGTGGCTTTTGGCTGCTCACCTTTTCCTTCCTTGATCGTCGTGACGATCGCCCCGGATTCGGTTTTCTTCGCTCCTGACTCAGCGGCCGCCTTGGTGACAAATGCGGCGCCGGCTTTCTTTTCACTCTCGGCCAGGGCTGCGGATCGCGTCTGCTGGACCTGATTGACCTTTGGGCCATAGACGGAAAGGTCGACCTTGGACGTTTTCTTGAGGACGCCGTCGGTCATTCCATTTCTGACGAGCTCCAGCTCGGATTCGCTCAAAGCGAACGGGGCGAGGGATTGGCTAATGATCAAACCGAGCGCATAAAAGGTCTTTTGATCCTCGGTCGCAGGATCGGCGGCGCGGGCCGGCATGGCTGAGGCGGCGTTGAGTAGTAGGCTCACAATGAGGGTGATCAGGAGACGCATGCACACATCCTTTCTGTATGGAGGAATCGGCCTTAATGCTGTGCTTCAGTACAGTAAGCCATCAGCGATGGCGGGCTCAAGACAATTAATTCCCGGGTTGCGCGTTTGTCCGTGCAACGGTACACTGCGCTTCCAGCCTCATCCACTATCGACTCCTGAATGGTTCTGATTTTCGTCATTATCTATCTCCTGATTTCGGTCAGCATCGGTCTTCTTGCGGCGACTCGCGTCCACAATACCAAGGATTTCGCGATCGCCGGACGCAGTCTCCCTGTGCCGATCGTCATGGCAACCGTCTTTGCGACTTGGTTCGGAGCAGAGGCGGTCATGGGCATTTCTGCGACGTTTGCTAAAGAAGGACTGCGGGGCGTGGTGGCGGATCCATTCGGCTCAAGTCTCTGTCTTGTTCTCGCGGGGCTGTTCTTTGCGCCTCGCTTCTACCGGCTCAATCTGTTGACTGTCGGTGATTACTATCGACTCCGCTACGACCGACGGGTGGAAGTGTTGTGCACGCTGTGCATCGTGGCATCGTATCTGGGGTGGGTCGCTGCACAGTTCAAAGTGTTAGGGCTCGTACTAAACGTGGTGACCGAGGGAGCGGTCAGCCAGGCCCTGGGCATGGTGATTGGTGCACTGATCGTGCTCGCATATACGACATTCGGTGGGATGTTTTCCGTGGCGATTCTGGATTTTGTCCAGCTTTCCGTGATCGTGGGTGGCCTGCTCTATATCGCCAATGTCGTCGGAGACCTTACCGGTGGAGTCGGCGTCGTGATCCGCCACGCGGAGCAAGCGGGAAAGCTCGAGTTCTTCCCGCCCGCTTCTCTAAATGCATGGATCCCTTTTGTGGGCGCTGGTGTGACCATGATGCTGGGCTCGATCCCGCAGCAAGATGTGTTTCAGCGCATTACGAGCGCGAAGGACGAACGGACGGCGGTTCGTGGGTCTCTCATGGGCGCGGCGTTGTACTTTGCCTTTTGCTTCGTCCCGATGTATATCGCCTATTCTGCCTTGCTTGTTGATCCGACAAAGTTTGGAACATTGCTGGAACGTGACTTCCAGCTGGTCCTGCCGACGTTAATCGTCGAGCATACGCCCGTGTTTGCCCAGGTGATGTTTTTCGGAGCGGTGCTCTCGGCAGTCATGAGTTGTTCGAGTGCCACCCTGCTGGCGCCCTCGGTCATACTGAGCGAAAACGTCATCAAAGGCGCGATGCCGCGCATGGATGAGAGGGGGCTCCTGACCACCATGCGGATCGTGCTCGTGTGCTTTGCCTTCGTAGTGTTGACCATTGCGCTCAGTTCAGATTCCAGCATCTACAAATTGGTGGTGAATACTTACAAGGTGACTCTTGTGGCGGCCTTTGTCCCGCTCTGTGCCGGCCTGTTCTGGAAACGCGCCACGAGCGGAGGCGCGGTATGCGCCATCGCAGCGGGCCTGGGGTGTTGGATGGGTTTTGAACTGCTGGGTACCGCAGCATCCATCTGGCCTCCGCAGCTTGCAGGATTACTGATGGCGATGGTCGGGATGATCGCCGGCTCATACTTCTTCCCGGATGTTTCCTCACGATAAGACCTTTGTGGGCCGTGGCTATCAATCGCTTTCTCTTGCGGCCTCGCGTATGCTGAACCGGATGCCCTCATGGAATCGCATTCTGCGTTCACCCTGGCTTTTCCGTGGTGGGCTGTTTGTGGCCGGGAGTCTTGTACTGCTGGTGACCGGCCTTCTGGTCTATGGGGCGTATCTCGCCACCTTCCTTGAGCTTCCTAGAAATGAAGATCATCCGGCGCTACGGCTATACACGGCCCCATTCCAGCTCAAGACCGGTCTCTCGCTGAAGGTCGCACGCCTTCCAGAGCGATTGCAGCGGCTCGGCTACCGAGCGGTCAAGGCACCGGTTGTCTCGTCCGGTGACTATCA
Source organism: Nitrospira sp. (assembly GCA_035761525.1). GTDB lineage: Bacteria > Nitrospirota > Nitrospiria > Nitrospirales > Nitrospiraceae > Nitrospira_C. Next base: position 4,290 of record DASTQY010000422.1, read on the forward strand.
ACTCACGCCAGAGGCGCTCACCATTTTTCTGCACGCCCAGCCTGAAACTTTCGTGAAGGCCAATGTGGTCACCCTCTTGCTGGAAGACGGAGTGGTCACACAGGTTCTATCTGAGCCGGACAGAACCCCCATTTTCCCGGTTTTTCTCGAGCCGGAGCTGATCAGTGGATTACGCGGGTCTTCGCGTCAAGTACGCGAATGGATTCCCTTGTCCCAGATGCCGCCGCGCTTGGTCGAAGCCATTCTGGCCGTGGAAGATCGGCGGTTCTATTCGCATCCTGGGATCGATCCGATGGCAGTCGGACGGGCGGTCTGGCGAAACCTCACCAAAGGCGGAGTGGTACAAGGCGGCAGTACGATTACGCAGCAGTTGGCGAAGAACCTTTTCTATACACCTCAACGGACATTCGCACGAAAGGTTAAGGAAGCGCTTGCTGCCATCGTGCTGGAAACGAAATACCGGAAACAGGACATTCTCGAAAGTTATCTCAATGAGATCTATCTCGGCCAAGCCGGATTCGTATCGATCTATGGGGTCGGGGAGGCGGCACATCGCTACTTCGGTAAGAATTTAGGTGAGCTCACCACAGGCGAAATGGCAATGATCGCGGGGCTGGTCAAGGGGCCGAACACGTTTGCGCCGACAAAACACCGCGCCCTGGCTCAGCAACGTCGCGACGTCGTCCTGCGTCTGTTGCGCGATCAAGGCCATGTGACGGAAGACGAATGGAAGGTCGCCGTCAATCAACCGCTTCAGGTGGCGCCACCCGACGATGTCTTGGCTGATGCGCCGTATTTCCTCGATACCGTTCTGCGCCAAGTCGAGGAAGCTATCGGGACGCCGTTGCCGGAAGGCCTGCGAATCGACAGCACGCTCGATGCAATTCTGCAGCAGATTGCCACGGAAGGCCTCGAGAACGGACTGGCCAGACTAGAGCGGGCCTATCCAGCCCTCAGAGGATCCGACCAACTGTTGCAGGGGGCGGTGGCGGTACTGGATCCCTCCACCGGCGCGATTTTGGCGTTAGTGGGCGGACGGGACTACCGCGTCAGCCAGTTTAATCGAGCAGTACAAGCTCACCGACAAGCCGGCTCGCTCTTCAAACCTTTTGTCTACCTTGCCGCGTTTGAAGCAAGCCGAACTGGCACGGCACCCTATATGACACCGGCCAGCCTGCTGGCGGACGAGCCCGTAACTTTTGAATCGGAAGGTGCGACATGGGCGCCTCAGAACTACGATAGGCAGTTTCGAGGGAATGTGACGCTGCGTAGCGCGTTAGAGCAGTCCCTCAACGTGCCGGCAGTGCGTGTGGCGAAGGTAGTCGGCACGCAACCCATCGTCGATGTCCTCCGCCAGTTGGGAGTGACAAGCGCGCTGACTAACGATCTGTCGCTTGCCTTGGGTAGTCCCGCGGTCTCGCTGCTCGACATGGTGACGGCATACGGCGTGCTTGCCAATCGCGGGATTTGGGTCCATCCCACGAGCCTACGTGCCATATCGGATCGACAGGGCCTCGTGCTGTGGACACCGGCACCAGACCGGCGCCAAGGCGTATCTCCTCAGGCAGCCTATCTGGTGACGTCGCTGCTTGAGGGTGTAGTGCAGCGAGGGACCGCTGCGAAAGCGAAAGTATTGGGCTTGACCGGATCGATTGCCGGCAAGACCGGCACGACCGATGGCTATCGTGACGCCTGGTTCGTAGGATATACCTCGGAGCTTGTGATCGGCGTCTGGGTGGGATTCGACGACGAACGAGCCATCCGTTTGACGGGTGCTCAAGCGGCACTTCCAATATGGATGGACATCACGAGGCGGATGCTGCCGGAACACATAGGTCCGTTTACTCCGCCGTCCGGCATTGTCGCGCGAGCCATCGATCCCAAGACGGGACAATTGGCGACCTCGCAATGTCCGGAGCAGGTTGAGGAAGTCTTCATTGAAGGAACTGAGCCAACCGTGTATTGCGAAGTGCACGGCGGCGGCATCTGGGAACGTCTCCGGCACAGGTTTGGGTTTTCGTAACGGGTTCCTGAGCGCATCTCTACATCCCACCTCAGTACCCTTTCAACATTCTCCTAGGGCTTCTGGTTCGAATGGTGTAAGCTTGGCGGTGAGCTGTAGTGGGAGGGACCGCATGAAAAAGAATGGATTCGGTGGCGACGACAACATCACACTCTTGGCGAAGGGCGTGCATCTCAAGGGAGAGATCAGAGTGGAAGGGACGGTGCGGATTGACGGCCGTCTTGAAGGAGAAATACACACGAAAGGTCAAGTCATCGTCGGCGAAGACGGCGTCGTACAAGGTCTTGTCATGGCCGGGACCGTTGTGAGCAGTGGGAGGATCAAGGCCACCGTGACGGCAGTCGAGCGCGTGCAATTGTTAAAAACTGCCATCCTGATCGGGGAAGTGCATTCGCCGGTGCTCATGATGGAAGAAGGTGCCAAAATGCAGGGTACCACCGACATGGGAGTCGCAGCCTGGCCTGACGAACTGCCGAAATTGGCGGGCACCGTCCGTGAGCTGGTGTCACACAGAACTAAACATGCGGTAGTTGTTGAGCAAGACTCCAATTCATAGCACGCCTGCTGTCCAGCGTCTCGCATCCAACGCGAGGGCGAAGAACTGAGCCATTGAGGATCCTGCGAGCCAACCCATCCTAGAGGCGATTCTCTTCCTCTCCCAAGGCCGCAAGCGTTTGCGGCCGGCTTTTTCCCTCCTCATTTCTCTGCTGTAGCGGGCCTCACTCGATCGGTATCGTGATTGCGATACCGCCCATCACGTCATTGATCTTGAAATCCCGTTTAGGGCTCAGCGGATGGCTGTTATGGCAATTGATGCAGGCGGAGGATACGGCACGGTCTGGATAGATGGCCTGGAAATACTGTTTGCGTCCGCTGCTCACCATCCCCGTAATCGGTGCCTCAGGGGCACGGTTCAGGAATTCCAGCGCCTTCCGCTCAAAATCCGTCGCCGGGGCGTTGCGTTGATAGATCGGCGAGAGCCCGATGAGACGGTAGCGGATCCCTTGCCCGCTTTCGGCCACCAACCGCCCGGAGTGTTGGAGAAATTGCGCGGGAAGCGGCAAGGCGTTCTCCTGCTCCCAATGCTCGACGGCCATCACGACCCCCTTTTCTTGAAGGCGATTGACGATGTGCGTCGTGTAAATCGTCCGGTGCGCCTGGAGCACGGCATGCACGAAACCCGCCACCCTTTCCGGGGAAATGCCGGGGGTCTTTGACTCGTCTTTGGCGGAATAGGCGCTAGCGACCCACCAGACCGCCAGGATTAGGAACGTGAGACCTGCGGTAGAGTGCGCGACTCGGAAGCGGTCCATGATGCCTCCTTTGATGAAGAGGCGGGAGCGATGAGCGGCAGCGTGACCATGCAGGACGTGCCGGCTCCCTCGACACTCTCCAATCGAATGTCACCGCCGAATTTCCTTATGATGCGGCGTGCCACCGTCAGTCCGAGACCGGAGCCTTCGCCTTGGCCCTTGGTTGTGAAGAATGGGTCAAAAATCCTCGACAGATGGTGCTTGGGAATGCCAGGACCTGTATCGGCGATAGTGGCGACGACGGCTTTCTCTCCCACGGTCGTCGACAGCCGCAACGTTCCCTGGTTCTTCATGGCATGAAGGGCATTCGTCATGATGTTCGAGAATGCCTGCTTCAGTTGGTCTGGCAGAGCCATCACTACCGTGTCGCCGGCATAGTTGCGCTCGATGGCTAACTGCGACGTGTCCAAGCCGACCGTGATTGCCGCGAGCGCTTGATCGATTTCACGCTCCAAATGGACCGTCTGTCGCTGATCCGATATTTCGCGGGCCGCGATGCCGGTAAAATCTCTGATGATTGCCGCCATTCGCCTGCCGTGCTGAATGATGTCCTGGGCATAGGATTTTACCCTCGCGGGATCGCAGTCGTCCTGTAGGGCTTCTCCTAATCCCATTATGCCGAACAAGGGGTTATTCAATTCATGCCCGATTCCTGCGGTGAGGAGGCCAAGACTTCCAGACTTTTCTGCTTGTACGAGCTTCTCCTGCATGCGACTTTCGTCCGTCGTGTCTCGGAGCACGAGCCCTACACGATCGGATTGTCCCGGTCGGCCGGACACACGAAACCATTCGTAGCGGTACAAGTGAGCGCCCAATTGCAGTTCGGCCTGTCGGCTGGTATGGACAGTCGCCGTTTCTGGAACGAGCGGATCTCTGATGTTTTCGACGGCAGCCGGTGTTTCACTGGCCAAGCGTGACGGCATGCCGGTCGTTTGATGACTCCACAGTTCCTGCCGTAGTTGCTGTTGCTGCGAGACCTCGACCGGCAGAATGTCGAACAGCCGCCCGCCGGCAGATGATTCCTCTGTCAGGGCAAACGCCTCCCGTCCGGTCCGATTCACGTACAACACCTGTTCCTGATCGTCCACGATTAAAATCGGGGTCGGTACTGCATCGAGGATCTGGTCGGTAGATCGCTGCAAATACTGCACTTCCTGGGTTTTCATGGTGACTTGATCCGTCAGGCCGGTGAACGCGGCTTCCAATTGCCGATTCATGCGGTTGAATTCTTCAGCCAATGTTTCCAACTCATCACCGGTCTTGATCTCGATTGACTGTCGCAGTTCTCCGCGGCCGATCGATTGGGCAGCTTGTTGCAGCTGTCGAACCGGTGTGACGATGCGCATGGCGGCCAAATAGCCGAGCGTCGCCAGTAGCGCGACGGCGATCGAGCCGAAGACCGTCATCCACGTGAATAAATGTTTGATGGGGCCGAAAAGCTCATCTGATGATTGCCAAACAAACGTATGCCATGATCCGACATCCAACGACCCATTGGTATTCCGACTGGTTTCTGGAAGCGGAGAAAAGCCGATAATGGACGACGAGCGTCCTCCATGGCCATCGCTCGGTGCGCTCGTCCAGCCGGACTGACGCTGCGTGACCAAGGGAATGATGCTCGCGTCCGAGAGTCGGACTCCAGTAGGAAGGATGGGACAGCTCACGACGATGCCTCGATGGTCGATCAACATGACGTGGCCGGTCTTTCCAAACCGGATCGGGTGAGTGGATGGAGCAAAAAACTCCTTGGCATCGATCACTCGATGGATCACGCCGACCGCTTCATAGCGGAGACTGTCCATGACAGGAAGGCTGATGGAAAACGCATACGTGTCGGCCAACTCGTCGAAATACACGTCTTCGATATACAGTTGACCGATGCCTTTGTTGAACGTGCCCTTCCACCAGGGGAATTCTCCATTAGCGAACGGCGGCCTGTCGGTCAGCGCAGCCACGAGATGCCCTTGGGTATCCGTCACAAAAAGCATTTTCGTGGCACCACGAACCAC